>WGBN01000281.1 GCA_015494245.1 Saprospiraceae bacterium
CATCTGCGCCTACGCCCGCATACAGGGATGGTCCGTCGGCATCGTGGCCAACAACCGCCTGCTGGTGCGCAACAAAAAAGGCGAAATGCAATTCGGCGGCGTCATCTACTCGGATTCAGCCGATAAAGCCGCCCGCTTCATCATGGTCTGCAACCAAAAACGCATCCCTCTCATCTTCTTCCACGATGTTACCGGCTTCATGGTCGGCTCACGCTCCGAGCACGGAGGCATCATCAAAGACGGCGCCAAGCTGGTCAATGTCGTGGCCAACTCTACCGTACCCAAATTCAGCGTCATCGCCGGCAGTTCCTATGGCGCAGGCAATTACGCCATGTGCGGAAAAGCCTACGACCCCCGCCTCATCGTCGCCTGGCCCACCGCCAAAATCGCCGTCATGGGAGGCGAACAGGCCGCCAAAGTGCTCATGCAAATCCAGGTCAGCTCTCTCAAAGCCAAAGGCCAGGAACCCAGCGAACAAGAACAGCAGGAGCTCTTCGACAAAATCAGCCAACGCTACGAAAAACAAACCAGCCCCTACTACGCAGCCGCCCGTCTCTGGGTGGACGAAATCATAGACCCCCGCAACACCCGCGAAATCCTCGCCCTCGGCATCGAAGCAGCTAACCACGCCCCCGTAGAACGATTCAACGCAGGCGTCTTACAAACATGACAAAGCACGATGAACACCCTCAAAACAATATCCCTGCTTCTCGTACTGAGCCTGCCCCTCAAAGGTGAAAGCCAACCCCCTTTGTCACTTTTTTTCGCTTCCGCAAATGCAAACCACCGGAGCACTGCTCCCCAAATGTACATGCAGGAGCTCGTATGGCCTGTGCCTCTCACACCCCTCTTCCTCGAGTACCATCCCGCACTCCCTGCTCGCCCCGGCCTACTCGCTTCCCATGCGCCCTACAACCCATACGCGCCCTACCAAATCCAAACCGACCAATGGCCCCTCTTCTGCCGCCTCGAATGGCAGTGGGAAAAAACCACCTCCATCCCCTGGAAATTCCGCCTCGGAAATTTGGACTACGTAAACCAACTCGAAGGCAAATAATGTGGTATTTTTGCAGAAAAGGAAAAACTCTTTAAACCACCACACCTAAACCATCTGCTTCCTCTTCACTCCACCGGCCCCGAAAGCCGGCTCAAAAACCAGCAATCCATGAAAACCATTTCCTATCTGCTGACCCTCCTCCTCGCTATCGGGTCCCATTTGGCGAAAGCCCAAAATGCCAGCGTCGAAGCTACCGCCGAAAAAATTCTGGAAACCTACGCGGGCTACAAGGAAACTTCCATCCGGGACCGCCGCTTCAAACACGAAGAAATCGTGCCCCTCATCGAGCGCCTGCAAGGCAAACCGGGCTTCGAAGTCAGCGTGGTGGGGCAGTCGGTAGAAAAGCGCAACATCTATCTGGTGCGTATCGGAAATGGCCCCACACCCGTCTTGCTCTGGTCGCAAATGCACGGCGATGAGCCCACAGCCACCATGGCCATCATGGACCTCTTCAACTTCTTCGCCGATGCCGGAGGGCCCCTCGACGACTGGCGCCAACTGCTCATGAAAGACCTCAGTCTATACTTCATCCCCATGCTCAACCCCGATGGAGCCGAACGCTTCCAACGACGCAATGCCTTAGACATAGACCTCAACCGCGATGCCGTCAGACAACAAACCCCCGAAGCCCAAATCCTCAAACGCGTGCGCGACTCCCTACAGGCCGTCTGGGGCTTCAACCTGCACGACCAAAGCCGCTACTACAGCGTCGGGCGCAGCGGCATGACCGCCTCCTTCTCCTTCCTCGCTCCGGCCTATAATTTCGAAAAAGACGTCAACCCCGTGCGCGAACGCTCCATGCAACTCATCGTCGAGCTGGACCAACTCATCGAACAGTACATCCCCGGGCAAGTCGCCCGCTACGACGATGAGTTCGAACCCCGCGCCTTTGGCGACAACATGCAAAAATGGGGCACCAGCACCATCCTCATCGAATCGGGAGCCTACCCGGGCGATCCCGAAAAACAACAATTGCGCCGCTACCACTACCTGCTGCTGCTCTCCGCCTTCGAAGCCATACGCAGCGAAAGCTTTGCCCAACAAAACAAGGACGATTATTTCCTCATCCCCGAAAACAAGCGCCTGCTGCACGACCTCATCCTCCGCGAAGCCAGTTGGGAACGGGACGGGCACCGCTACCGGATAGACCTCGCCTTTCGGCAAAAGGAAAAACTGTACAACGGAGCACGACTGGTCTATCGCGAAGGGCAATTGGTGGACATGGGAGACCTCTCCACCTTTACAGGCTTTCAAGAACTGGACGCCTCCGACATGCTGGTGCAAAGCGGCAAACTCTACCCCCGCGTTTTCTTCGACCTCAAAGAACTGCAACGCGAAACGGACTTCAAAAAACTGCTGCAAGACGGCTATACGGACGTGCGCCTGCAACGCCTGCCGCCCAATGAAATCGCCGCAGAATTGCCCCTGCGCCTGCATCCGGCCAACACCAAAGAAGTCTCCAACGAAATAAAGCTATACACCAACCCGAGCCTGCTCCTCATCAAAGGCGACGAAGTGCAATACGCCATCGTCAACGGCAAGCTCTATGAGGTGAACCAGTAAAAAATACAAGACCAAATGGAAGAACTCATAGCCTCCTTTCCGGAGCAACTGCATCGAGCCATTCCCTTTGCGCGGGAAGCAGTTGCCTCAGCCTCTTTCCCCCAAGGGAAGGACATTCAAAACATCTACCTCGCCGGCATGGGCGGCTCCGCCATCGGTGCCGATTTTGTACAGTCCTTCTCGCAAAAGGACAGGCCCGTACCCATGCAAGTCGGTAAAGGCTACTCCCTGCCGGCCTGGGTGGGCGAAAACACCCTGGCCATAGCCTCTTCTTATTCCGGAAATACAGAAGAGACCATCGCCTCCCTCGAGGAAATGATCCGGCGCCGGGCCCAAACCTTCGTCATCAGCTCGGGCGGGCGCCTGCGCGAAATCGCCCGCGAAAACGGACTGCCCTTCCTGCAACTGCCCGAAGGACAGCCCGCTCCCCGCGCCGCCCTCGGCTGGTCGCTGCTCATGCAGCTGGCCCTGCTCCAACACTACGGCCTGGTGGAAGACAAGCTCATCCATCAGACTGCCGCAGCTGCCGATCTGCTTCGCGACGACCAAGAGCAAATTAAGGGCAAAGCCCTGCGCATAGCGGGCTTCCTCTCCGACAAAATCCCCATCATCTATACCGGCCAGATGTTCGAACCCGTCGCTCTGCGCTTCCGGCAGCAACTGGCCGAAAATGCCAACATGCTCGCCTGCCACCACGTCTTCCCCGAAATGAACCACAACGAACTGGTCGGCTGGAGCGGGCAATACCCCAAAGTAGCCGCAGTCTATCTGCGCAGCCAACAAGACGAACACCCCCGCATCAGCCTGCGCATGGAAGTCAGCAAAGAAATCATCACCCGCGCCGCCGGCACCTTCATAGAAGTACACGCCAAAGGCCATAGCCCCGTAGAACGCAGCCTCTATCTGGTACATCTCACCGACTGGGTATCCCTCTATGCCGCCGAAAAACGCGGAGTAGATGCCATGGATATTGCCGCCATCAATTTCCTCAAAGGCGTACTGAACGGGCAAAAATGAAAAAGCTCCACCCGAAGATTCCGGGCAGAGCCTCTCATTGCACTTTATCTTAAACGCACGCACCCCGAGTATTGGGCTGTCCCAAACGGAGGGTAGATGATAGTGTGCATTACATAGTGTGAGGAGTGGCGTATCGCTTTGATAAAGTAATCTTCACGGGATTTGGGTTGCTGTTTCTCACAGTACTACCTAACAAAGCTGAGTACCCTGAATCCTCACCTATCTAATTTGCTTTTCAGAAAATCGGTCCTGGAATGGAGTGCATGAAGCAATAACAAGTGCAAATATTGCCTTTTTTTTGCAATTATTCTCCGCTTTGCACATCCATTTAGAAAACGGCCTGTTTTGAGCAAGAAGTGGGGGCATTGAGAAATAAAAAACTTTTCAAAACTTTCTTTGTTCGATATTTGAAAAGTTCCTTATCTTTGCACCGCTTTTCACCCTGCAGGCCAAAGGGCTGCAGAAAACAGGCTCCTGAAGCTGCCTGAAACACCCACGTGGCGGAATTGGTAGACGCGCAAGGTTGAGGGCCTTGTGTCCGATAAGGACGTGCTGGTTCGACTCCAGTCGTGGGTACCACCCAAAGCCCTCTGATCTCCTCTGAGCTGAATTTGCCAAAGGGAGGTCAGGGGGCTTTTTCCATTTTTACGACACGCCCACCCGAAGCAGCCTTCACCCTCAAAAAATACAGCCCCGCGGGCAAATCCCCCAAATCCATCACATAGGCAGAGCTGCCTGCCGGCAAATGCCACTGCAACAATAAGCGGCCCACAGCATCGTACAGAAAGAGCTGCACCTCCTCTTCCAAAACGCCCTCCCACTGCAAATTGACCTCCCCTTCAAAGGGATTGGGCCACAGCCGAAAGGCCTGCGGCGCTGCCCGCACAGGTAGAGGCGAAGAGCAACCCTCACCCGACAAAAGCCCCGAACGCTCGTGCAAGAGCGTATTCCAGACTACGCCCTTTTGCTCAGGCGTAAACTGCCAGAGACAGGCATCATCGCTGTAATACATGTAATTGGTGTACATGTCCGCACTGCCGCAACTCTCCCGCAGGCCGGAGGGGCATTCCCCCAGATAAGTTTCGGAAGTTTGCGGTGTGTCCTCCAAGCCATCGTCGTTTTCGCAATTCGCGTCCCCCTTGCCCCAGGGATGCAGAAGGCCGAAGTAGTGCCCCATTTCGTGCACAGCCGTGCGCCCGAGTTCGTGCGGCCCGCCATTTGCCGAAAGGCCAAATACCCTCCAATCTATGAGCAAACCGTCCTTTTCGGGAGTAGCCTCATCCGGGAAAGTTGCCTTGCCCAGGATGCTGCCCCCCATGTCCACCACGCGGATGTTGATGTAGCGCTCTGCATCCCAATTGTCCACGCCGCCGAGAGCTGAGAAAAAAACGGCCTCCGTCAGGCCCATGCCGGCCTGCGAGACGGGCGTGCGCGTAATGCCATTGGTGGGATTGCCATCGGGGTCCAGGCTTGCCAGGCAAAATTGCAGCTCCAGGTCGGCCAGCAGAGGCCTGAAAGGAGGCAAAAGCTGAGCCGCCCCGGAACCGTCTTCGTGAAAAGCGCGATTCAACTCCTCAATCTGAGTGTAAATTTGCTCGTCGGAGATGTTCTGCTCCTCATCCTGATACAAAACGTGCACCACCACAGAGAGCGTTACGGGCTCGCGGGGCAAACTGCCCTGCCAAACCCGCGGCCAATAAGCGGCCGGCGCCTGCGAAGCACAAGGAACCCCAAACAACGGCGATTGAGCGGATAGGGCTTTCGCCAAAAAAAGCAACAGCAGGCCGATGCCGGCAGCCATGCCTCGGCTCTTTCTCGCAGGCGTTTTCAGCGGAATTTTCATATCTTTCGTATATTGGCAGCTTTCTGTAAAAACCACCCAAATATAAAGACAAAACCCATGGTCTTTCCCTTTACTGCCATCGTAGGTCAGGAAGAAATGAAACTGGCTTTGCTGCTCAATGCCATTGACCCCTCCATTGGCGGCGTACTCATCATGGGCCATCGCGGCACGGCCAAGAGCACTGCCGTGCGCTCTTTGACGGCCTTGCTGCCTCCCATTTCAAACGAGAGCCTGAGAGCCGAGTTGCGCACAAGCGATGGCAAAAGTACCAGCATCCAACTAAACCTCGGCCAGCCCGAAGAC
>WGBN01000282.1 GCA_015494245.1 Saprospiraceae bacterium
GTGGGGACGAGCTTGATGAATTGCAGGGCGTTCATCCAGCGGATGCCGGCCTGGAGGCCGCCTTTGAGTTCGAAGCTGAGCATGCCGCCGTAGGCTTTCATTTGTTTTTTTGCGATTTCGTGTTGGGGGTGGGAGGGGAGACCCGGGTAGTTGACGCGTTCCACGGCGGGGTGTTGCTCGAGAAAGCGAGCTATGGTCATGGCGTTGTCGCTGTGCTGGCGGATGCGCAGGGGGAGCGTCTTGAGGCCGTTGCCGGTGAGCCAGGCTTCCCAGGGGCTGGCGTTGGTGCCGTTGAGGCACATGGCTTTCCAGACTTTCTTTTGCATCAGCTCCGGGTCGCGGCCGATGATGGCTCCGGCGATGGAGTTGCCGTGGCCATTGAGGTATTTGGTGGTGGAGTAGAGGGCGAAGTCTGCTCCCAGGCTCAGCGGTTGCTGCAGCAGGGCAGTGGCGAAGGTGTTGTCCACGGCGCAAAAGGCCTCGTAGCGGTGAGCCAGCTCCGACAGCAGGGCAATGTCGGCGCATTGCATGGCCGGATTGGCAGGGCTTTCTACCAGCAGCAGACGGATGGAGGGGTGCTCCCTGAGCGCCTGCTCCACCGCTTCGGGATCGGTGAGGTCCGTCCAAATCGTCTCGATATCTAATTTGGCGAAAGCCCCCAAAAGCTCTGTCGTGCCGCCGTAAATGTTGGCCTGGGAAAGAATCTTGTCGCCACTTTTCAACAGCGCCATGAAAAGGGTGGTGAAAGCCGCCATGCCCGAGCTGAGCATGATGGCCGAGGCCTCCAACTCGCTGCCGTGCACTTCCATGCGGGCCAGCTTGTTGGCCACGGCTTCTACGGTGGGATTCGCATAGCGCGAATAGACGTGCCCTTCCTGTTTGCCCAGGAAAATATCTATGCCCTGTTCGATGTTTTCGAACACATAGGAGGCTGTGGGGTAGATGGGCAAAATGTGGGGTTGGGTCGTGCGCGTGTCTTCGGCCTCGTGTACGCAAAGCGAGTTTATGTGAATGGGTTGTTTCATTGGAAGGAGGTTATACGTGCTCAAAATGCGCGGTAAAGTGCCGCAGGAAAGGCGGCTCATAGGTGATGCGAAAGCCTCTCACCTTTTCCCTTTCGTCTAACAGTTCGCGGAAGGCCTCCGTCACGTAGTCCATGTGGCTTTGGGTATAGACGCGGCGGGGGATGGCGAGGCGCACCAGCTCCATGGCAGCCGGAACAAAAGTACCATCTTCTTCGTAATGGCCAAACATGACGGAGCCGATTTCGCAGGCTCGTATGCCGGCTACTTCGTACAACTTGCAGGCCAGGGCCTGGCCGGGGAACTGTTCGGGCGGGATGTGCGGGTAAAAACTTTTGGCATCTATGTAAACGGCATGGCCACCCACGGGGCGGATGATGGGCACGCCCATTTCGTGCAGCTTGTCGCCCACGTAGGTGGTGCTGCGGATGCGATACTCCAGGTAGTGCGGGTCGAAGACTTCGCGCAGGCCGATGGCGATGGCCTCCATGTCGCGTCCGCTGAGGCCGCCGTAGGTGGAATAGCCCTCGGTGATGATGAGGGAAGTGCGACATTGCAGGGCCAGATCCAGGTCTTTGAGCGCGAGGAAGCCGCCCATGTTGACCAGGGCGTCTTTTTTGGCGCTCATGATGGCGCCATCGGCGAGGCGGAACATCTCCCGGGCGATTTCGCGATAGCTTTTGTTTTCGAAGCCGGCTTCGCGCTGTTTGATGAAGTAGGCATTTTCGGCTATGCGGCAGGCGTCGAGTATGAAGAGGATGCCTTTTTCGCCGGCTATTTCGGCTATTTGGCGGGCATTTTCCATGCTCACCGGCTGGCCGCCTCCGCTGTTGTTGGTAACGGTGAGGATGATGGCGCCGATGTTTTCGGCTCCATAGCGGTCTATGGTTTTGAGCAGGGAAGGGATGTCCATATTGCCTTTGAAGGGCAGTTCTTCTTCGGGATGCAGAGCTGCTTCTACGGGACAGTCAATGGCTTTGGCGCCGGAGAATTCGATGTTGGCGCGGGTGGTGTCGAAGTGGGTATTGGCGATAAAGACCTTGCCCGGGCCGCCGAGTTTGCTGTAAAGCAGGTGCTCTGCGGCACGTCCCTGGTGGGTGGGCAGGATGTAGGGGAAGCCGGTGAGGTCTTTGATCTCGGCCTCCATGCGTTGCCAGCTGCGGGCGCCGGCATAGCTCTCATCTCCGCGCATGATGCCGGCCCATTGCTCGGTGCTCATGGCCGAGGTGCCGCTGTCTGTGAGCAGGTCTATGATGACCTGATCAGAGGTGAGCAAAAAGGGGTTGTAGTGCGCTTTTTGCAGCCACACGCGGCGCTCTTCTGCAGTGGAGAGCTTGATGGGCTCTACCGTTTTGATGCGAAAGGGCTCTATGGTAACTTTTCTGTGCATGGCGATGTTTTATTTTGTACTTTCGTGCCTCGGAAATGGAGACAGCAAACTGTTTAGATTTTTGTGCCCCTGACAAGAGGCGTTTGCGCTGCAAAAATCAGGTGTTTTAAACTAAGGAGAGCTACAGAAAAAGATGATTTTTAGCACCTTGTTTGGATTCAATGGTTTATTAAATTTTTGGCCATATGTCTTCTTTGGGAAACAGGCCTGCCAAGTTGAACCAGCTAAAAAATCCGCGGAAACCCGCGTCATCCGCGTTATCCGCGTTCTATCATGTCTCTATTGGTCAATGTGTCTTGAAAATTTGCTGAATTTTGGGCATCTTTCCACCTAAATTCTTCATGAACCATTGTTTGACCAAACTTGAAAAAACATAGCGAATGGCACCCAAAGAAACCGGCATATTCACTTTCTCCGAAGAGTATTACGACTTCCGGGAATTTCGGATAGACCCGGGTCAGACGCTGCTGCGCATAGACAAATTTCTGCTCGACCGCATGCAGCATTTGTCGCGCAATCGCATTCAAAATGCCATCAAAGCGGGTGCTGTGCTGGTCAATGAAAAGGAGGTCAAGCCCAACTACAAGGTGCGTCCGGAGGACCTGATTCAGGTCGTCATCCCCAAGCGACCGGAAGAAAACGTCAAGGTCGTTCCCCAGGACATCCCCCTGAATGTGGTCTATGAAGACGAAGACCTGCTCGTCATCAACAAACCTGCCGGCCTGGTCGTGCATCCCGGCATCGGGAACTGGAAAGGCACCCTGGTCAATGCCCTGGCCTACCATTTTCGCGATGTGGACCTGCCTTTGTTAGACCAAAACTTCAAAGACCGCATCGGGCTGGTGCATCGCATAGACAAGAATACGACGGGCCTGATGGTCGTGGCCAAAACGGATTATGCCCTCAACCACCTGGCTAAGCAGTTTTTTCACCACACCATTGAGCGGCGTTATCAGGCGTTGATCTGGGGAGAGTTTGAGGAAGACAGCGGTACCATTCGGGGACATATCGGGCGCCATCCCCGCAACCGCATTCAGCGCACGGTTTTTCCCGAGGGCGAGCAGGGCAAATGGGCCGTTACCCACTTCAAAGTACTGGAGAGGCTCTACTACGTCAGTCTGGTCGAGTGCCAGTTGGAGACGGGGCGCACCCACCAGATTCGCGTACACATGAAGTACAAGGGGCATCCCCTGTTCAATGACGACCGCTATGGGGGCGACCGCATTTTGAAAGGCACCATTTACAGCAAGTACAAGCAGTTTGTGGACAATTGTTTTAAAATCATGCCCCGCCATGCCCTGCACGCCAAAGTGCTGGGTTTTGTACACCCGCGAACGGAAAAAAAGATCGTCTTTGAGTCGGAGTTGCCCGAAGATTTTGCCACCTGCCTCGACAAGTGGCGCCATTACGTAGATGCCCGACGCCACAAAAATACCCTTGAATGAATTTGCAAGACCGCATAGCTTTGATGAGCCGCCTGGGCAGCTTGCTGAGCCGGCCCGATGAGCGCCTGCTGGCGCATGTACAACGCACAGCACACCACAACCCCTGGTTTACCGAAGAAAATCAGAGAGCAGCCATGAAGGCTCTGGCTGAGCACATGCTTCAAAAAGAGGCCCTGGAGGGCTGGGCGGCTTCCTATGGTTTGGAGACTGAGAACGGAAGAAAAGCCCGAACAGTGGGGCTGATCTTTGCCGGCAACATTCCCCTGGTGGGTTTTCACGACTGGCTGGCAGTCTTTATTTCCGGACATCGGGCTATGGTTAAGCTCTCCGAGCGCGACCCCTGGCTGTTTCCTCATCTGCTCAAGCGCCTCGAAGAGTGGGATGAGCGTTTTGCCGGCCAAACCCAAGTCGTTGAACGCCTGCAGGGCTTCGATGCGGTAATCGCCACCGGCAGCAACAACTCTGCCCGCTATTTTGAGCAATATTTTGGCAAATACCCCCACATCATCCGGCGCAATCGCAACAGCGTAGCCGTTTTGACGGGCGGGGAATCTCCCGAACAGTTGGCAGCTCTGGGCAAAGACGTGTTTTCTTACTTTGGCCTCGGCTGCCGCAATGTCTCCAAACTGTATTTGCCACGCCAAAACAAGCAGGGGAGGGATTATGATTTTGAACCGCTCCTCGAGGCCCTGCACGCCTACAAAGAAGTCATCTTACATCATCCGTACAAAAACAATTTTGATTACAAC
>WGBN01000283.1 GCA_015494245.1 Saprospiraceae bacterium
CTGTGGTACTTGCATTTTTGTTTTCGGCTTCTGCCAGGGATTCGCTTTGTGCGGGACCTTTGTTTTGCGTTGCCTCCGCTGTTTTTGTCTCGGGCTTTTTTTCTTCTTTTGCAGGCGGCGTTTCTGCTTGTCCGGTATCGGACGTTTGGACGGCTTTCGCCAAATCGAAGGAAAAATCCACATCGGTAGGGGGCAGGCACTGCGTGTCGTCGCAGGTCATAAAGGTGAGGTAGCCGGTAATGGGCTTGCTCTTGTCTTTGGCCTTTATCTTTTGGGTGAAAGTTGCTTCGTCGTAAAACTTGACGAGCTGCATCTCGAAGATGGGGTCGAAGACATCTTTGCGGTGCGGCCCGCTTTCTTCCACCTTACCTATGCGCTCGTAGTGGTCGCCCTCATCGAATTGAAAGGAAGTGGGAATGGGCCCGTCATCGCTTCCGAGAAATTGAGAGTAAACGGCCCACTTGGGGTCTATGTGGGCTTTGAAGACGAGCAGGTATTCATCCCCGCCGAGGGCCCGGCTCTCCATGCTCCATTTGACGGGTTGCTGAATTTGAGCCTGGGCAGAAATGCCGAGCAGGGCAAATAAGACGAATGCGAAAAAATGCCTCATGGGATACTTGGTTTTGGATGGGCAAATATACCTTTTGTAATACGATTTACAAGCTAAAAAGTTGTGAAAGGATTTGCTATCTTTGCCTCTCCATTCAATCACCCTTTTAAAACACTAAAAAAATGACTCAGGAACAAATGAAGGACCTGAAGGCCAGATTGGCCCTCTTAAGGAGGTATCTTTGACGTCGCTGAACGTCTTTTGGAAATTGAGGATAAAGAGCGCATCGCTGCCGACCCCAATCTTTGGAACGACCCAAAGTATGCGGAGAAGATCATGAAGGAGCTGAAAGTCCACAAGCATTGGGTCAACAGGTACCGCGCTGTGGAGGATTTGGTCTCCGAAGTCGAAGTGCTGCAGGAGTTCCAGGCAGAGGGCGAAGCCACGGAAGAAGAAGTGGATGAAGCCTACAAGAAGGCTTTGACCGCCGTGGAAGAGCTGGAGTTCCATTCCACGCTCAACAAGCCCGAAGATGCCCTCAGCGCCATTTTGGAGATCAATGCCGGCGCCGGCGGTACGGAAGCCTGCGATTGGGCCTCCATGCTGGAGCGCATGTACATCATGTGGGCAGAGCGCAAGGGCTTTAAAGTGCGCGAGCTCAACCGCGTGCCCGGCGATACGGCCGGCATCAAATCCGTCGAGCTGGAAATTGCCGGCGACTTCGCCTATGGCCAGTTGAAGGGCGAAAACGGCGTGCATCGCCTGGTGCGCATCAGCCCCTTTAACGCTCAAGGCAAACGGCAGACCTCCTTCGCTTCGGTCTTCGTGCATCCCCTCGTAGATGACACCATAGAGATACAGATCAGCCCTGCCGATCTGGAATGGGATACCTTCCGCTCCAGCGGCGCCGGTGGCCAGCACGTCAACAAGGTCGAAACGGCCGTGCGCGTGCGGCACAAGCCCTCCGGCATCGTCGTCGAATGCCAGGAAGGCCGCTCCCAGCACTCCAATCGCGAAAAAGCCCTGCAAATGCTGAAATCCCGCCTGTACGAACGGGAACTGCAAAAACAGTTGGAAGAACGCGATAAGGTAGAAGCCGAGAAGATGAAAAACGAGTGGGGCTCGCAAATCCGCAGCTATGTACTCGACGACCGCTGGGTCAAAGACCTGCGCACGGGCTACAAAATCAACAATCCGGACGACATCCTCAACGGCAATCTCGATCCCTTCATCAAAGCCTATTTGATGCACAAGAAGGAATCGTAATTTTTTGAGGAAGGCCTCTGCGGCCTTCCTTAAAACTCCTTACTATGTTTGCACTTCTGTATGTAACTCATCCCGACGAGCAGACCGCCAAAGCGCTGAGCCAACGCCTTTTGGAAGAAAAACTCGTCGCCTGCGCCAATATCTTCCCCATCCAAAGCGCTTATTGGTGGCAGGGCGCCGTACAGTCGGAAGGGGAGTGGGTCTCCATCCTCAAAACGACCCTGGAGGCCCACCCCAGGGTCGAGCAGCGCCTGCTCGAAATGCACCCCTACGACACCCCCTGCATCATCAAAATCGAACTCAGCGCCAATGCCGCCTACGAACAGTGGATACGCGAGTCCGTAAACGTATAGTTCGACAGACGGCATTGATTTGTGTATCATGAACCATTGATGAAAAATCCCTTCAAAAAAATAAACGCCTATTGGGCCTTTCGCCTTGCCGCGCTCTCGGTCTTGTTGGGGCGGGCCTATCAGCATCTGTTTTGGGAGGCCCCTTTCCGGGAGTTGCTCTGGGATGAACGCTGGATGCGTCCTTTTGTAGAAAAAGTGTTGGGTTGGCCTTGGAGGGATTGGGTAACCAGCCCTGTCGTGGATGCCAACATCCAACACCTCATCACAGGCCTGGGTATCTTTTACGGCCTGGCTGCCTTATCGGTGGTATTTGCCGGAAAATTACCCGCCAAGCTGCTTTCCTTTTTCATGTGGACATCCGCTTTTCTTCTCAGCCTGCTCGCTTTGATGTATTGGAAAGAGAAATTTTTTCACCTCGGGCAGCTGTTCGAATTTAGTTTGCAAATTATATCGCCTGTATTGTTTTTGCTTTCGCAAAACAGAGGAGTGCCTGCCCTGCGCCCACGGCTGAAGTGGATCAAACTGGCCATCGCGCTCACCTTTATTTGTCATGGCTTGTATGCCATAGGCGTCTATCCGCGTCCGGGCGATTTCGTAACCATGATGATGCAGGGCCTCTGGCTGAATGAAGAACAGGCCATGCAAGCGCTCTACCTCGCCGGCAGCCTGGATTTCATAGCTGCCGTAGCCCTGTTCATCCCCGGTAAGCCCGGAAAAATCGCCCTCTGGTACTGCATCCTCTGGGGCCTGCTCACAGCCCTGGCCCGCGTATGGGCCCATTTTTACCTGCCCTTCTGGGAGCAAAGCCTGCACCAATGGGCCTGGCAAACGGTAGTCAGGTTGCCGCATTTTTTTGTGCCGCTGGGAGTTTTGAGGTTGGTGGAAGCGGTGGAAGCGGTTGAATCGGTGAAATCGGGGGAATCGGTGAAAGCGGTGAAATCGGGGGAATCGGGGTAGCTGTTGTCTGTTGTCTGTTGACCCAAGAAAGGATCGGGGAGCCGACGAAGGGGGATCCCCGAGCCGGCC
>WGBN01000284.1 GCA_015494245.1 Saprospiraceae bacterium
CCCGAACGCGGCCAGGCCTATACCGACACGCTGATCGCTTACTTCGCTCCCCGCGCCTGCCTCGCGCTCGACCTGGGCTGCGATCTCAGCGATTACATCATCACCGACACCAAAGGCGATTTCCTCCAAAAAGACGCGGTAGGACTGAACATCAGCCCCAACCCCGCTACGGATGAGGCGGTTTTCAGCACCTTCCGCAACTTCCCCATGCAAGACGTACTGCTCTACGATGCCCAGGGACGCCTGGTGAACAATTGGTTTGAAGTCAACGACAACCACTTCACCCTCAAGCGTGGCGACATGCCTGCTGGCATGTACATCGCCCGCATCCGCTTTGAAGAAGGTACCGTGGCTGTTAAGGTGGTTTTTAAATAGGATTCCTTATTTCTCGCGAAGTCGCAAAGCCGCTAAGAAAAAGCCTTAGCGTCTTTGCGCCTTTGCGTCTTTGCATGTTTATGTCTTAGCGGCTTTGCGCCTTTGCGAGAGTTTTTTACTTGTAAAATTAAGGCGGCTTTTTAAGAAAGCCCTATTTACCTGACTAACTGCACATCTCCCTCAAACAGCTCTACCCTGCCGTCTTTAAACTCAATTTCGGCATACCAGGTAAAGACCGCAGGATTGAGCGGCTGCCCCCGGAAAGTGCCATCCCAGCCATAGGCGGGGTTGTTGGGTTCGAAGTTGTGGTACTCGAAGACCGTTTCGCCCCAGCGGTTGAAAACCAGGAAGTTGCGCACCTTCTCCACCTGATTGGGCCCGGAAAAGATCATAAACAAATCGTTGTTGCCATCACCATTGGGAGAAAAAGCGTTGGGCACGTAAATGGCTGCCTGTTTATCTACCACGACGAGAATCTTGGCATCAGCCTCACAGCCATCTTTGGTGCGGATGGTTACGAAGTAATAGGTCGTCTCATCCGGCTGAGCAGCGGGATTGAGGCAATCCGTACAACTCAGGCCATCGGTGGGTGACCAGATAATCTCTTCAATATCATCGGGCGCAATGTTGGTGATGGCATTCAGTATGGTCGTCTCTCCATAACTGGTGAGTACATACGACTCCAGATCTACCAAAACCTCTATGCCTTCGGGTATGAAAGCCACGTCATCCAAGGGGCAATCGTTGGCATCCATGACCACCAAATCATAGGCCCCCGGATCGAGATTATTGAAAACAGGGCTGGAAGAAAAGCTCTGCCCGTTGTCCACGGAATAGAGGTAAGGCGGCGCCCCCCCAATGACCGTTTGGAAGACAATACTTCCCGTTTGGCCGGCACAGCCCGGGTCATCCGTTTCAAAATCAAAGGCCTGCGGTATGTTTTCCGTTACAGTCAGTGCATCTGTAGAAGTACAGCCATTGAGCAGATTCGTTATCGTAACTTCATACAAGCCCGGTGCATTGATCAGCGGGTCCTTCTCATCAGCGCCGTTGAGGATGCTGCCTCCCGTCGTCGTCCAGCTATAAGCCAGAGGCACGCCCTGCACATTGGCTTGTGCGTTTAAATTGACTTGCGTCAAATGACAGTTTAGTTCGAGGTCAGGACCGGCTTCGGCACCCGGTTCTGTTTTGTCTTCCTGTACTTGCACCTGGGCCGTTTCCACACAGCCGTTCAAGTCGTTTTCCACTTCGAGTATGTAAAAGCCGGGGGCGTTGACGATGGGCGCCTGCGGATCGCTCAAATCGTAAAACTGCCCATTGGGCGTGCTCCACGACCAGGAGAAGTTGGCTCCGGAATCCGTGCCGGTGGGATTCAAAGTAACGGTTTCCACAGCGCAGGTGATGGGATCGGCTTCCGCCAAAACCACCACAGGCGGCGTGGTATTTTCATTCACCGCCACCACATCGGTAGCAGTACAATGGTTGTCCTCGTTCGTAACCGTCAGTTGGTAACTGCCCGCCTCATCTACCTGGGGCGTCAGCGTATTTTCTCCTGAGACCAGGCCACTGCCCGACCAGAGGTAAGAGAAATTGGCTCCGGAAGAAGAGCCCGCACCATTCAGGCTGACGACGGTATTATCGCAGGTGATTTCAGCGGTGCTGCCGGCTTCGGCTACAGGCGGAGTAATGTCTTGGGAAACCTGTACTTCAGCCGTTTCCTCGCAGCCGTTGTTTTCATTGGTCACCAATACTTCATACGTTCCCGGAGCAGCTACCACAGGCTGTGGCTGATCGGCGCCGGAGACGATCTGGCCATCTGCAGTCGTCCAGGCATAGCTGAAGGTGGCGCCGGCAGGGCCGGAGACGATGACGGAAAGCGGCGTTTGCACTACCGCACAGTTTAGCTCTTCGGGTTCTTCTGTGCTGAGTATGGGGGGCTGCAGGTCTTCACCTACGCTCACGGAGGCCGTTTGGGTACAGCCGTTCTCTGCATTATACACTTCGAGGGTGTAGGTACCTGCCTGGTCCACTACGGGGTTGAGGGAAGTAGCTCCGGAGACGATGTTGCCATCGGTCGTCATCCACTGATAGCTGTAGTTGGCGCCCTGATCGGAGCCGGAGCCATCGAGAGGCACGGCCGTATTGGCACAGGTAATGAGTTGGGGTGCGACTGCCTGGGCCTGGGGAGCAAGGGTATTTTCTTGGACTTCTACCTGAATGCTTTCCTCGCAACCGTTGTCGGTATTCAGCACCGTCAATTCGTAAATGCCGGGGGCATCTACGGAAAGCGCCAGGGAGTTGGCTCCCGAGACGATGTTGCCGCCGCTTACGACCTGCCAGCTGTACTGGTAGTTGGGTCCCTGGGAAGAGGGCGAGGCGTCTATGGTGATCTGGGTTTGGGCGCAGGTCAGGTCTTCCGGCTCCATAGCTGCGGCCACGGGTTGGTTGACATCTTCTTCAACGATTACCTGATCGGCAGTTTCACAGTCATTGTCTTGATTGACGACAATCAACTCATAAGTACCCGGCGCATCAATCACCGGCGTGAGGGTATTTGCACCGGAGACGATGTTGCCATCGGTTGTTACCCATTGATAACTGTATTGCGGGCCGGAATCGGAGGCCGTTCCGTCTAAGCTCACTTGCAAGGTATTGCAATCCAGTATGAAGCCCTGCCCTGCTTCTGCAACAGGAGGCGTGATGTTTTGCTGTACACTGACGCCAAAGGTATCCACGCAATAATTGTCCTGATTGATGACCTCCAGCATATAGTGCCCGGGTTCGTCTATCAGTGGCATGGGGGTATCCTCGCCGGAGACGATGTTGCCATCGCCGGAAGTCCATTGATAGATGATGTTGGGTCCTGAAGAGGAAGCCGTGCCATCGAGGGTCAATTCGGGAGTACCGCAAGTAATCATGCCCGGCGGCTGAATCATAGCCACCGGCGGAGTGATATCCTGATTGACGACGACCTGCATGCTTGAAGTACAGCCGTTGCCGGTGTTGAGAATCTCCAGTTCATAAGTCCCCGGAGCATCCACGAGCGGCGTGGGCGTATCCTCACCCGAGAGGATGTTCCCATTTGGTGAAAGCCAGGAATACACAAAATTCGGCCCTGAATCGGAGGCTGTGGCATCTATGGTGAGCTGCTCTATGGCACAGTTCAACTCCCCGGGATTGGCGATAGAGATTTGCGGAGGCTGCACGTCTTCACTGACCAGCACGGAATCCATGGAAACACATTGGTTGTCGGTGTTTTGCAGCTCGAGGTAATAGATGCCCGGAGCGTCCACGAGCGGCGTAGGCGTATCCTCGCCCGAGAGGATGTTCCCATTTGGCGAAAGCCAGGAATACACAAAATTCGGCCCTGAACCGGAGGCACCGGCATCTATGGTGAGCTGCTCCGTAGCACAGGTCAATGCTTCCGGATTGGCAATGGATATTTGCGGGGGTTGTAAATCCTGTGTAACCTCAACAGTGGTGCTGTCAACACAGCCGTTGACCGTATTGGAGACGTAAAGGGTGTAGCTGCCTGGCGCATTGACCAGAGCAAAAAGGCTGTTCGCACCCGAGAGGATGTTGCCGTCGGAGGTGGTCCAATTGTATTCGAAATTGGCTCCCGTGCTGGAGCCTGCACCGGTGATGGTAACTTCTGAGAAGCCGCAATTGAGCTCCTGGGGCACACTGGCCTCGGCCTGGGGCGTTTCTGCATCGCTATTGACGACAACTGTGGTTGTTGTCTGGCAGCCGTTGTCGGTATTGGTGAGCAAAACAACGTAAGTACCTGCTGCATTGATAACGGGAGTGGAGGTATTGCTGCCCGAAACGATGTTGCCGTCCACGGTACTCCATTCAAAGGTAAACTGCGGACCGGAAGAAGAGCCCGAGGCATCCAACTGCATGGAGGGATTGAGACAGCTCAACAAAGGCGGGTCGGCAACCATCAAAACGGGATAGTTTTGATCTTCCTGTACTACGATCTGGTCGGTGCTTTCGCAGCCGTTGGCCGTATCTGTGATGGTCAGTTCATAAGTACCACCTTCGTCTATGATGGGATTGGGCGTATCGGCACCGGAGACGATGTTGCCGTTGGGCGTCGTCCAGCTATACACGAAATTGGGGCCTGTGCTGGAGCCGCCGGCATCCAACTGTGTAGAGGGATTGTTGCAGGTGATGTCTGCCGCCGGAGCAAGCGTGATGGTGGGGAATACGCTGACATCGGTAACGACCACTTCATCGGTAGTTGTACAGCCGTTGTCGGTATTCAGCACCGTCAGGGTATAGGTGCCTTCGGCATCTACTGTAGGTGTGGGCGTATCGCCGCCGGAGACGATGTTGCCATCGGCGGTCGTCCAGGTATAGGTATAAGTGCCCGGCGCTGAGGGGTCGCCCAACACGCTTGTGGGCGTCATGCAGTCTATATTGGTATCGCTGCCGGCATTGGCGGGCGGGGCGATCATGTCTTGGGTAACGACCACCATATCGGTGGCCTCACACTGGTTGTCGGTGTTCAGCACCGTGATCTGGTAGGTACCCGGGGCATCCACTACGGGCGTTGCCGTATCATTGCCGGAGACGATGTTGCCATCGGCGGTCGTCCAGGTATAGGTGATGTTGGGACCTGCCGAGGAGGCAGTGCCATCGAGGGATATGGAGGGCTGGAAGCAATTGATTTCGAGGGAGGGGCCGGCACTGGCGACGGGCAGGGTGGTATTGGCATCAACCAGCACGGAGGAAGCTGCGAAACAGCCGTTAGTCATATTGGTTACAGTCAGCTCATAGCTACCGGGGGCATCCACCTGAATGACGGGCTGATCAGCAGCTCCTACGATATTGCCATCAGGTGTCGCCCATTGATAGGTGATGTCGGGACCTGAGGAAGAGCCGCTGCCATCGAGGGTTACGACCGTCTGTGAGCAGTCAATATTGCCGGAGGAAAAAATAGCGGCAATGGGCACACTGGTATCTCCCGGCACATACACCTCCATGCTTCCGGGGCAATTGTTGACATCGGTTACCTGCACGGTGTAGGTACCGGAGGTCAGGCCGGAGACATCCTGGGTAGTATCGGCACTGCTCCACAGATAGGTATAATTGCCGGCGCCTCCGCTGACGGAGATGTCTATACTGCCCCCCGTGGGGTTGGCACAGTTTACGCCCTGAATGCTATCTACGACAATGGCTATGCTGTCGGGTTGACCGAGGGTAACCGTCAGGTTGCGCTGGCAGCCAATGCTGTCTGTTACGGTTACGGTATAGTCTCCGGCACCGAGATTGACGGGGTCTTCGGCCGTAGAGCCATTGGACCAATTGAAGGTAAAAGGCGGAGAGGTGCCGATAACAGTCAAGTCTATGGAGCCATCCTCATAGTTATAGCAGGAGGGGTCTGTATTAAGTGTATCCAGGAAAGTCTCCGAGCTTCCAATGACCGCTTCGCCCAGCCCTTCACCTACACAGCCTTCACTGATCACAGCCAGAATTTCATAAACACCCGGCTGTGAAGTGGTAAATGTATAGGGGGTATTGGTAATATCATTAAGGTTGTAAGGTCCAACACTGTCAATGGTATAGACAATGTCCCAAGGCCCGGGGCCGGTAAAATCAACGGTAATGCCAGCTTCATCAGTAGAATCACAAAGGACATCCTGCCCGGAGATGACAGCCTCCAGCGTATAGACATCAATGTTTGCGAAAGCTGAATCCATCTGACCACAAAAGTCGGTAACTGTGATGCTGACCTGCCCGTCTTCTGTGGGGAAATCCACGTAAAAAGGCCCTGTGGAGCCATTGCTCCATTGGTATTGATAAGGGAAGCCCACGGGAAAAGGCACCCCTCCGGAAACAGCGGGCTCCAATTGTACAGGCAAACCCGAGCAGACAGTTACATCGGGCAGAGAAACGTCTAATTCGGGCAGTTCTTCAATGATTATCTCTGCTTCGGAGGTCGCACATGAGCAGGGAAGATCCAGGGTAATGGTAATCGTCTCAGACCCTTCGATGATGAGATCGGAGATAACGGAAATGGGAATCTGAATGGAGTTTTGATAAGGCGGGATGACGATGGGATTGGGCAGGGGCACGTAATCTACACCGGGCGTAGCCGTACCGCCAACCGTGATGTTGAGGATAGCAGGCTGAGAGATGTCTCCCTGAGTACGTACAAACTCAAAAAAGCCCGTGCCGCAGTCTTCATAGACGACATTGGTGCCTGTGGCGGGATTGATGGCCGTCACTTCCGCTTCTCCACCGGCGACGAAGCTGTTGGCCCGAAAAAAGACGGCAGAGTCAAAAATGGCATCGGAGCCGTCCCCTACGGCCAACTTGATGTGGTAAGTCTCACAGGGGATGACATTGGCCGTGGCCGTCAGTACGGTGGTAAATCCGTCAAACTGGCAATCCTGGGTTCCCGGCGGGCCGGCAATGGGATGACTGGCACAGACTCCTCCCTGTGCAAAGGGCTGATTGCTGATGTAATACGCAGAATTGACAAGGTGATTGACGTTGTTGATGGCCACAGGAGTTGTTGTCCCGGGAACTAAAGCGATGTTCTCCGCATTGTTGGTAAAAGGCCCGTTGATGCCCGGCCCGCTGAGAAAAAAGCCAAACACATCATTGTACTGACTGTTTACAAAATCACAATACTCCTCCGAAGCAAAAACGTAATCAAAAGTAACCTGGCTAATAGTGGGCGTAAAATCAAACTCTATGACAGCCGCATCAAAAACCACAATGCCCGAAACCAAACCGGCCAGGTCTATATCTGTCCCGCCTCCTACGCTGGCACCGGCACCGGTTGTCGTATTCGGGCCTGTAGCCGTAGAAATCGGGCCGGAAGAGATGATCATACCGTCCTGAATGCCTATGGAAGAAGCGCCATTGGTGAAGGTGCCCCGCGCTATAGAAGAGCCTGTATAGGTAATGTTGGACACCTCAAAACAACCTCCCCCAATGAGGACATCTTCAATCAACTGCTGGGGAGAGGAGGCCGTAGAAGTGCTGATGGGCGGTGGCATGGATTTGTTCGGCGTGGGTACTTCTTTTGACTTGATGGAAACCACCCCAATTCGCTGAACCGACAGCCAAACATAAGGGGCGCAACCGCCCTTGAGGTAATCGCTATAGATC
>WGBN01000285.1 GCA_015494245.1 Saprospiraceae bacterium
GACAAAAAGGATGCATATAAGCAAATAAGACTTGCAATGTACCACAGCTTTTTCATGGCGTTGTATTTAAGAAGGATTGGACGCCGAGGCGTCCAATCCTTTTGTTCATCAATGCTGCACCACAAAAGTGCGTACCTGTACTTCGTCACGGGCATGGCCTGCATACCATCTCAACACATAGACCCCGTTGGGCCAGTTTTTGACGGAAACGGCCAGTTCTTTTTGAGCTGCAGAAAACTCAGCTTCATAGACCTTTTGGCCGGAAACATTCAGGATTTCCAATCTGGAGGGCAAATCCTCCGCTCCCGCCTTCGGCAGGCTGAGCTGCAGGGTTTCCGCAACGG
Organism: Saprospiraceae bacterium; assembly: GCA_015494245.1. Lineage (GTDB taxonomy): Bacteria > Bacteroidota > Bacteroidia > Chitinophagales > Saprospiraceae > WGBN01. The sequence goes on from WGBN01000285.1 coordinate 345, forward strand.
GATTGGGCTGCAGACGTAAACCTTCCTGCTGCGCTGCTGTCGGCTGATAGCCCTCTTCATTATGCTGCTGGACGACAGAGATGGGCTGACAACCGCTTTCGTCATAGTACTCCTTCAGCCACACTTCACACAGCCCCCTGGCGCCTAACACGGCCCGGCCGCCGTCTTTGAGGCAAGTCTGGGCCATTTCGCGCAAGTCTTCCCGGGCCAGGCTGTCGGGCTCAATGCCCAGCATCCAGTTCAGGCTGATTTCGTTGTAGCGCTTTTCGTACCACTGATACCATTCCGTTTCGCTCAGCGAGCTGTTGGCGGCGAGAAGCGTTGCTATATTGTCCTGCACGCCTGCCCAGTAAAGCTCATCGGCATCGGCGAGCTGCTGTTGCAGGGAATCGCTTTGCTGGCGAAGCTCGTCCAGGAGAGCCTGCAAGCTGTCCTGCTCAGCAGCACTGCCCGCAGCCGCCAAAGCCTCGAGCAACGGTTCTGCCTGAGCTGCCAGCGTATCCAGTTCGGCGTACTGGGGCTCCTGACTTTCCCGATGGGCAGCCACATCGGCTATGAGGTCTTCTATGTCAAGCCGCAAATTTTCACTGGCGCCTACGAAATCTCCGTCCATCTGTGCCTTGAAATCTGCGAGAGAGGCATAGCCCGTCCCCCATTCCGGATGCTTCAGCAACTTGCCGTAAATTTCCTGGCGCATAAAATTCGCCTCAGCCGCACTCAGCCCCGACCAATAAGCAGAATCCTCCAACACAGAGGCCCAATCCCCGCCATCCGAAGGATTCAACAACAAGATCGGATCATCATTGATGCTTTCGCAAAAATCTGTTCCCTGTACAACAGTGTCTATGGGTGTTCCCAGGGGAGCCGGCGTAAACAACCCGGGCGGATTGTGCGTAGGATACATCAGACTTCCCTCAGGCACTCCCGCAGGATACCAGAACTGGCATTGTAAAGCTCCAACATTTCCCCCCAGATGCACCACCTCATCTCCGTTGTCGTTTTGTTCTTCCCAGCGGTTGTAGTTGTTGTGGTGTTGCTGGCCGGTGATGGCATCGGGCTGGTAGAGGATGCTTTCATGGGCACTTTGGCGGTAGATATTTAACTTGATGAGGCTGCCGCTTTCACCTTTGGCATCACCGCTGAACACCATATCCCACTTATTTTCTCGCAGGTAATTGGCGGCATATTGGTTTTCAACGGCTGCGTCAACCCTTATCCCTACCTTTGTGTCTTTGACGACATTACAATCTACAAGACCTTTACCACCCTGCTGCAAAAGAATGCCCCGAATTGCTGAAGAACCTTCCTTAATGGTATTCCTCCTGATGCTGTAGCCATAGGCCTTGTAAATACCGATGTTGGAGCCATTTGCAGTCAAGACCTGAAACTGATTGTCCAGTATCTTGTAATGTTGCGGGAATGTGTAAAGCTCCGTCAAAGTAACGCCTCCATTAAGCGAAGACGGTTGTTGATTAACATTACCTATGTGAAACTCATTGTTCTCAATGTTCAGCTTGTTGTTTGGCAAAAGCACATAGCCATGTACACCAAAGCTATAGTAAGGCCCCTGCAGCGTCATAAGATTTCCCTTAATCCTGCCTTCTATGAAATGCGATGCAAAGGATGATTGCAAATCATAGCCTCCCGCCACATTGTTTATCAAAATACTTTGATGCGGAATGCCGGCATCTGCAAACAACTTATGCTTGCCGTCCCAAATATGGTCTCGCACGGCTATGGAAGCCGCATCGTTTGCCACGAAATCGAGAAATTGCATGCGATCCAGATCGAGCACAGAAGACGCCGGCGCTGCCCAATAAAAATCTATACCTATGGCGCCCTCTCCTGCGGGATTATTCGGGAAACCCGGAATGGATGTAGAATAATCCCTCAAATCGCTGACGACAAAATCCCTTACTTTTAGCTTGGAGTCCCTAAAGTGGAAACCCTGCTCGTAATTGGAAATGTAATTATCGCCATAATGCCCGATAATCTTTGTAGTGTAAACAGCAGGTATCTGATAGAACTCAAAGGCATTGCGAGCGCCACAACCACAAAAACATTCCCCGTTGGGGATACCTTCCATTTCATTGTTGCTAAAATCTACAAAATGCACAAACTGTTTCGTAGATCTGATGCCTATGTAGTCGTTGAGAAAATGACTGCCATTGGACTCAAAAAACGGGATGGCATAGACTGCATGTTCATGTGTGGCATACTCCAGGGCAATGGCCGCATCCTTAATGGCAGCAGCATTAAAGTCAATGTCTGTATTGGAATAAGACTCCAGGCCTTTCCAACGACAACAAGCACCATACCCAAGGCGTACAGCGCTTTGTATAACGGTCTGATTTAAAGCAAAATGCCTGTAAGGATAGATGCTTTCTGGCACAATGACAATCACGGCATCTTTCCCCATATTCCAGGTACCGGGGCCAAAATCTGCATCTAAGTCAGCGATCAGCTTACCTTCTATGAGAAGAGGTATATTGGAAGGCCCATTGGCATTTTGTTGAATAAAATCCAGTACCGTCCCGCCGGTAGATGGCAGGATGTCAGAAAAATGCAGAGTCTCATCCGGCAGGCCCAGATAAGCGCCCGGGTTGTGGTCCACACAAACGGTCATGCTCGCCATTTCATCACAGCAGATCACGGTATGCGTTACACAAACCTGGCCATCGTCATCCACAAAGTTGGTAAAGATGTGATCGGGCGGGAAGGGCCCTTCGTAAGTCGTGCCGTCCTCAAATTCCCACAAATGTGTAACCCAGGGAGCCGTACACACCTGGCCCGAAATGCTATACACCGGATTTAAACAGGAGGGCGACTCCGGTAACTTCGTCATACTAAAGCCCGGGTCAACGCAACACTCAGCCATGACTTCTATGGTCTCAGAGCAAGATATCAATCCTGCGGGCCCTTCAGAGGTATAAGTTACCGTATAAAAACCCGAAGCAGGATAGTCGTGTTGCAAGGTAGTCTCCGTTGTCATGATGGCAGGTGTACCATCTCCAAAATTCACCGTCATGGAAGAACCCTGTAAATCTAAACCAAACTGCAATGTAGCTATCCATTCACAAGGGTCCACCTCAAGTACGGTAATTACATTGCCGGTACATGCATCCAAAGGCTCAACGAAAAGAGTTGTGCTGCATATTTTAAAATCCCCATTGCTTTGTTGCACTGCATGTTCTATCAAGATCATAGAACCGGGAGTAATGCCGGCCAAAGTCCAACACTCATTGGGGTTACTACCGGATCCCACCGGTGAGCCATTAACGCTTATAGTCCAATTTTGCACAGAGATCTGATCCACAGCTTCAACACACAGTTGATAATCTCCATTGGGCAACCAGGATGCTTCTGTTACCATAAAGCCACAATCACTTTCCAACTGCACGAAATCCAACGCATAATGCTCTAATCCATACATACAATCAAGGCGCTCAAAGCCCGCTTGCTTTGCAAGAGAGCTTGTAGCTGTACCCCATATCAGCAAAAACAATACTCCAAGGCGGAAAAGAAATTTAGAAAATACTTTTTCGGAAATGTCGTAACTTAGCCTGTTACTTTCACAAGTCGGCAAGGCGGCAAGTCGGCAAGTCGGCAAGTCGGCAAGTCGGCAAGTCGGCAAGTCGGCAAGTCGGAGAATGCCCCAAAAGAAATTTGAAATTTTTCATAATCACATGATTTTATGGTTAAACAATACCTACAGTCTTTCAGTGCAGACACACTAAAAGGCCATAGTTCTTTCCCATAATCATTGTCTGAGCTTCCTCTGCCTTTACTCCATTAAATCATGCTCAGAACACCCTCATTAAACCCTGTCTATGCCCGAAGGCTGACATTAAAAACCCTTTTCAGTTGCAAATATAAGCCTTCTTTTTGTTTTTCGCAAATTTTGGAGCATTTTTTTCCTGTTTGCTATGCAGGCACACAACGGAAATACAACTTATACCTCGGGCTTCCCTGTCTCCCTGCTTTCAACATTCCCTGTGCAAAGCTTTCAGCAGCCACAGAATTCAAAAGCTCACGGAGTTTTCTCCGTGTACGCTTCTCCGTGTACCCC
>WGBN01000286.1 GCA_015494245.1 Saprospiraceae bacterium
GTTTAAAATGGGGCTCTAAAAACATGGATACCGTTTTTGCTGTTTGTAAAGGCAGGTCTAATCTTGCACAAAATTAGCAATTCCTTACTTTTGTGCAAACAAACACACCCAACTATGAAATTGTCCAAGGCTCAAAAAATCCTCAAGAAAATTAACGCTCTGCTGCAAAGTACCGAAGGCAATGGCGAAACCCTGCTCCCCATGGAGCGCGACCTGATGCTCAACTACCTTCGCCAATTGTACGACATCTTCCTCCATGCAGAGGTTAGCCCTGAATCACAGGACGTGCTTTTCAGTTCATCTGCCGAAGAACAACACCCGCAGGAAGACAAACCGCTTAAAACAAGCACGACCAAATCCGCTTCCGGGAAAAAAACAGCACCAAAACTCAAGAACGCCATAAAGCCCGAGCCTGAGCCCGAACCTGAACCTCAGCCCGAACCTCAGCCCGAGCCCCAACCCGAACCACAGCCCGAACCCGTAACAAGCACCCCTAAGGCCCAAACCACAGCCATAAGCATGAGCGAAGAGCTTCGTGAACTCTTTGAGCTGCCCGTTGCCAAAGAGCTCTCCGAAAAACTCAGCGCCCTGCCCGTCAATGACCTCTCCAAAGCTATGGGGCTGAACGAAAAGATATTTACCATCAAAGAACTCTTTGGCGATGAGCAGGAACTCTTTAATGAAACCATTGACCAACTCAACAAGCTGTCTTCTTTTGAGGAGGCTGAACGCATCCTCGCCCAACTGGCAAAACGCTTTGGCTGGACAGACAAGAAAAAGAAGAAAAAAGCCAAAAACTTCATCAAGCTGGTCAGCCGCCGCTATAAATAAGCAGAGGTGAATGCCTCGCTTCCAACACTCAAACCATGAAAAAAATCGGAGTCTTTACTTCTGGCGGCGATGCTCCGGGCATGAACGCCTGCATCCGCGCCGTAGTACGTACCGCCCTCAAAGCCGGACTGGAAGTCTATGGCATCCGCCGGGGCTATGCCGGCATGATAGAGGGTGACATCATACCTCTCGATAAATATTCCGTCAGCAACATTCTGCAATTGGGCGGCACCATACTGCGCTCGGCACGAAGCAGGGAATTCCGCACGGAAGAAGGCCGCGCCCGTGCCCGCGCCAAGTTGGCCGAATACGGCATCTCGCACCTCGTCGCCATAGGCGGAGACGGCACCTTCGCCGGCGCCCGCGTATTCCTCAAAGAGTACCCCGAGCTGTCCATCGTCGGTGTCCCCGGCACCATAGACAACGACCTCTTTGGCACGGATTTCACCATTGGCTACGACACCGCCATCAACACCGCCATGCGCGCCATAGACAACATCAAAGATACCGCCAACTCACACGACCGCGTCTTCTTCGTGGAGGTCATGGGACGCGATGCCGGCTTTATCGCCCTGCGCACAGCCATAGCCACCGGTGCCGAGGCCGTGCTCGTCCCCGAAGCCCGCACCGACATCGCCGAACTGGTAGAAACCCTCCGTTGGAATTACCGGCACAAAAAAACATCCAGCATCGTCATCGTGGCAGAAGGAGACGATGAAGGCGGCGCTTTCGACATTGCCAAAAAAGTCAAACAGCAAATGCCCGACTGCGAATATCGCGTAACCATTCTGGGCCATATCCAGCGCGGCGGCTCGCCCACCTGCCAGGAACGCGTACTCGCCACTCAACTCGGCATGGAGGCCGTCAATGCCCTGCTCGACGGCAGCAGTGGCATTATGGTCGGACAAGTCTGTCAGAAAATCACCTATACTCCCTTGGAAAAAGCCATCAAACACCACCATCCTATGGATAAAACCATGCTGAAAATGGTATCTTTACTGGCATGAACAAGCCCGAACCATATCTGCAGCAGCTCAAACGCCCTTTGCAATTTTTGCTCCTGCTCTGGGTTTTACAACTGCTGCACAGCACGCTCCTCCCCAATATGGGGCAATTCGGCATCTACCCACGAAAGGTTTGGGGCCTGCGCGGCATCATCATGGCGCCCCTCATCCATGGCAGTTGGCAACATCTGATTTCCAACTCTGTGCCCTTCCTGATTTTGGCCTTTGCCCTGGTCTCTTTTTATTCACGCGTAGCAGTCAAAGCCTTTCTGATGATCTACCTGCTTACCGGTATAGGCGTGTGGATTTTTGCCGGCCGGGCCTTTCACATCGGCCTCAGCGGCGTAGTCTATGGCATGGTAACCTTCATCTTTTGGAGCGGAGTATTCCGGCGCTCTGCCAAATCCATTGCCCTGGCACTCGCCATACTCGTGCTCTACAGCGGCTACTTCTATGGGCTGGTGCCCAAGGAGGGTATTTCCTGGGAAAGCCACCTCATAGGAGCCCTGGTCGGTATCTTTGTCGCCTTCTGGTTCCGTCAAAACCGCGAACCGGATGAGAGGACGGAAATAGTCTTTGAAGAGGAGGAAAAGAAACCCTTTTTACCTCGGGATATTTTTGATTAAGAGGCAAGTACCATAGCTCCTTCCACCCAACCTGTTTGCCCTGAGGAGGTCATCACCTTGTACCAATCCCCTATGCGGTCTAAAATGCGCAGCTCCATGCCGGCGCTCAGCTCTTCGAGAGGCGGACTGTCAGCATCAGCGCCCACGTGCAGACTTGCAGGCTTTAGTACGACCAGCTCTTCCGGCACAGCCTGTACATGCCATTGCGCCCGCGAAGCAATTAGGCTCAAAAACATCAGGAACAAACCGCCCAAAGTGCGCCACACAACTCCCGACTCCAATAAGCTCTTCCCCCGGCGGTGCAAAATCAACAAATACAAACCCGTCAGCCAGGCCCACAAAAGCGCAAACACAGCCCAGACATTTGCCGAAAGGCGCGTATAAAATATCCGCCACCAGCGAAACAACCAAAATTCGCGGGGAGGCGAAGACAAGTCCAACTGGTTTCGAGCAAAATCCTCCAATTCGTAAGCACCCTTTAACAGGGGATTTAAATGCTGCGCGCGCTTCGCATAAGCCAAAGCACGAGGCGCATCGCCCAACCGCCAGGCCGCCAACGACATGTTGTAAAACATATCGGCCGAAAACTTCCCCCGGGAAGCCAAAACCTCCCAAATCTCCAAAGCCTGCCGGTAATGCCCGCCGGCATAAGCACTATCTGCCTGCCCCAACAAAGCCTCATCGTTTTGGGCAGACAACCCAAGACAAGCAAAGACAGAGAAAAAGAAAAACAACTTCAACCTCATAACCATCTATTTACAGACAGACAAAACAACCCCAAGTCGGGGCTAATCCAATTTTTTGACAAACAAATCTCCCACCGACAAAGGACGCCGCCCGGCCTGCCAGCGAAAATCGCCAAGGCGCAAATTCAAACCCTCCCGCATGGGCAGGACACTGCCGTCAATTTGCCGCAGAGAATAAATTCTCGAAATCTGCCCATCCTTAAACGTCATTCGCATCTCTGCCGAAGTACTTCTGTTGACGCCTACGTAGGCCTTCGATTCGTCCTGTATGTAATAAACCGATTCCACATTTCCACTCACGAACAACATGCTCGGCTCGTTATCTGAAAAATAAATGTTCACCTCCCGGCCGCTGATCTGATTGAAAAGCAGCAAATCGGTGGAGTTGGCAATCAGAGCGTGCTCCCAAAGGCGAATGCGCGAAACTTTTTTATCAGCCAGTTGAATTTCGATGGTATCTCCACTCAGCTGCGTAGTATCAAACCACAACACAGGCTCTTCGAAAAGTCGAAAGAGAGAATCTCCTTCGTAATACACCAACGAATCACAGGCAGCCTGCAAATCGCGTTTGTAAATGCGCACATCCCTGTAGGCATGCAACAAACGGCTGCTATCGCCTCTAAGGGTATCCGCCTTATGGGCAAACAGCGTATCGGCAGACAAAAACAAGCTGTCCTCATCGCTCTCTACAATCAGCAGAGGCCTGCCGTTTTCACCTCCGGTAGCGAGCAGATAATCTTTTTCACGCAAATACTCCGCCCGCTCGCACTCGATGGTCAGGCCGGCAGAAGTGTCCCTCCAGACTACGCCTTCGTCGGCTATGGCCAGGCCGCCTTCTTCGGCATAGCGGGTATGCCCCGCCTCCAAAATCGTCGGCGGCTCGCTGATGATGGAGCGGCCCTCTGTCGAGTAAACCTCATGTTTCCGGTCATACACAATGCGCTCGGCCCGGATGTTGCGCCCCTCTCCTTCGTAATGTGCCTCGCCCTCTAAGTAAAAAACATCGTTCACCTCATCGTAGCGGATTTGCTCTGCCTCTGCATGAAGTTCATCGGAGGATACCCTGGCTTCTCCAAGCAACAAGACTTCTCCTTTATGCGCATCATAGCGAATCCGGCGGGCGCTTGCCTTCATGTCTTTATTGAGATACTGGGGCCTTTCGGCAAATTCGGCCAACTCGTTGGGGATGTCGTAAAAACCGTCTTCGCAATAAATCCGGCTATCCCGCTCTTCCCCCAGACTGATGAGCGTAGGGCCCTCAAAATAAACGGTTTGACTGCGGGTGTTGAAGCGCAATTCCTCTGCCCTCAGTTCGAACTTGGGGTCCACCACCGTAACGCTGTCGTGAAAGACAGCCTCATCTCTATCTACAAAGTACTCCCCTCTCAGACTGCGCAATTGAGTGGTGTCATTCGTCAATAAAGCCCAATGCTCGTAGTAAGCGATTTTGCGCTTCAAGTCGTAGTGCAGGCTGTCTGTAAAGAGCTTCTCTTCATTGTGCTTCAGCACCACATTCCCCCAGAGGTCCGACTTCTTGCTGCGCCCCCCGTAAAAGACGCTGTCGGCAAAAACCGCCAGACTGTCCCCCTGCAAGATGACCACATTGCCGCGGGCCGTAACATCGGTTTGATTCACCACCACAGCCTCCTCACAAAACAAAAAAGCACCATCGTGCTGAATGCGCACATCGCCCTTTAAGAGCTGAATTTCCCTGCCCTCCTCGCGGTGGTACTCCAGCTGCCGGGCCCACTCAATGCGCACCTTAGCTCCCTGCTCCACAGGCTGCTGGCCAAAAGCCAGCAAGGGCAAAAGCATGAAAAGGACTGTGGTAATGCGCATGGTTTGGTCAGTTGCAAGGCAAAGATAGCGTTTTCTTTTGCAGCTTCATGTAATAAAAACGCTAAACACTAAACTGTCAATGCCTGAAATAGGTTGACCGCAAAATAAGTTAATTTTAACTAATTTTGAAACAAAACCTTTTTAGACATGAAGACAGCAAACAAA
>WGBN01000287.1 GCA_015494245.1 Saprospiraceae bacterium
ACATTAGAGACCGCAGGTCTCCACATTAGAGCCGAAGGCTCCACATTAGACGCGAAGCGTCCACATTAGGCGCGAAGCGCCTTCACCGCCTCAATCAACCTCGGCACCACCTCAAAAAGGTCTCCCACCACTCCATAATCTGCCGCTTTAAAGAAGGGCGCTTCGGGGTCTTTGTTGATGACTACGATGGTTTTGGAGTTGTTTACACCGGCCAGGTGTTGGATGGCGCCTGAGATGCCTATAGCGATGTAGAGGTTGGGACGGATGGCCAGGCCGGTTTGGCCTACGTGTTCGTGATGGGGGCGCCAGCCGGAATCGGCTACGGGGCGCGAACAGGCTGTTGCTGCGCCGAGGGCTTTCGCCAAATCTTCTATGAGGTGCCAATTTTCGGGGCCCTTCAGGCCGCGGCCGCCGGAGACGACAATTTCGGCTTCGGGCAGGGGCACGCCTCCTTCCTGTTTTTCTACTTTGCTTACGCGTATGGAGGGCGTTTCCGGAAGGATGTTCAGGGGCTCTACGGCAATTTCACTGCCGAGGCTGTCTTCCGGAGCTATGGAGTTGCCCATGAGGCTCAGCACTTTGACATCGGCATCCAGTCGAATTGTCGCGATGGCCTTGCCTGAAAACACGGGCTTCTGTAGCTGAAAGCCATTGGATAAATCGGGCAGGCTGTTGACGCCCGAGCCCAGGGCTGCATTCAGACGCATGGCAATCCGGCCGCCCAGGGCTTTGCCCCGATTGGAGAAGGGCAAGACGATTACCTTTGCGCCGGTTTGCTCCGCTGCAGTTGCAATGGCATGGGCATAGACTTTGCTGTCAAAATCCTTGAGGGATTCGTGGCTTACGCCAAATATTTTTGCGGCTCCGTAAAAACCCAGTTTTCCGGCATCAGCGGGCATTTCGGCGCCCAGGGCCAGGGCGTGGCATTCCACACCCAGCATATCGGCCACTTTACGGCCATAGGTGACGGCTTCTTTTGTCGTTTTCTTGAAAAGGCCGTCCTGAATTTCTGCAAAAACCAAAACTGACATATCGCATTATTTTACACGCCTTGAGCAGGCGCTTCGGTTCAAAAAATCAAATCACTTTCGCTTCTTCGTGCAGAAGGCGCACCAGTTCCTCCATGTTCTCGGGGTCTATCAGGGTAACGGCCTTCTTTTTGGGCGGCAACTCAAAATGGACAAAAGCCGTTTTGGATTCAACGCCTTCGGCAGCAGGGATGACCTTCAGCGGTTTGCGCTTGGCCATCATGATGCCGCGCATGTTTGGAATGCGTTGCTCGGCCATGCCTTTGGCTGCACTCACGACCAGCGGCCCCTCTAATTTCACTTCTTCAACGCCTCCGGGAATGGGACGCTTCAGACTGTATTCATTGCCTTCGAGCTCCAGACTCTCGGCATGCGAGACAAAGGGCAGGTCCAGAAGTTCGGCCAGCATGGCAGGCACTTCGGCTCCGTTGTAGTCTATGGTCTCTTTGCCACAGAGAATCAAGTCGAAGTTCTCCGGTTTGGCGAAAGCCGCCAACTGCCGCGCCGTAAAGTCGGCTGATTTCGGCTCGGCATCAATGCGCACTGCTTCATCAGCTCCGATGGCCAAAGCTTTGCGAATGATGGGGTCAGAGGCCGAACTGCCTACATGGGCCACCACGACCGTTCCCCCAAAGGTCTCTTTTAACTCAAGGGCGCGCACCAGGGCGTACCACTCGTCGTAGGGGTTCATAATAAAAGTTACTCCACTTTCGTCAAAAGCCGAGCCGTCAGCCGTGAAAGCTATGCGCGCCTCCGTGTCGGGCACGCGGCTGATACAAACGAGTATTTTCATGTCTATTAGTTTTTTCGCTCCTTAATTTGGCGGCAAAGATAGGTGAAAAAGGAGGAGTGGGCAAATGTGGACGCTTCGCGTCTAATGTGGAGCCTTCGGCTCTAATGTGGGGCCTGCGGCCCTAATGTTATTTTACGCTCGCTGCGCATCGCGTTTTAGGGAGGGGGGCTTGGATCGCGTTTCAGGGGGATTAGTGG
>WGBN01000288.1 GCA_015494245.1 Saprospiraceae bacterium
GCCGTATGCTGAAAGGCGCTTTGCGCACGCGCAAAGAACAGGAAGCATCCACCGTAGCATTGCGGGAGTCCAAAGTACAAAGGTACTCACGACTGCGCCCCGCAAACTCAAAGCGCAACTCGGATTGATCGGAAATGACGATGGGACGCACGCTCAGGTTGTGCGGCGCTACCGGCGTTACTACAAAATTGCCGGTATCGGGAAAAACAATCGGACCACCACAACTCAGCGAATACCCCGTAGAACCCGTAGGCGTAGCTACAATAAGCCCATCGGCCCAATAGGTATTCAAAAACTCGCCGTCCAAATAGGCATGCACCGTAATCATGGATGCCGTCGCCAGCTTGAGCATGCTAAAATCATTCAACGCATAGGGAAAATCCCCAAAAAGCCCGGCCGGATCGTCTAATTCAATCAGGCTGCGCTCCTCTAAACGATAGTGACCTTCCACCAGTTGCCGTACAGCCCGCGCAATGTACCGCTTCTCAATGCTGGCCAGAAACCCCATGCGCCCCAGATTGATACCCACAACGGGAATGCCGCTGTCGCGCACCAGCGTCAAAGTGCTCAAAATGGTGCCATCTCCGCCCAGCGTCATCAAAAAATCATACCCCCCCGAACGCAAATCGGTATGAGTCGAAAAAACCGGAGCGCTCAAAGCCCTCTTCAAAACACCGGCTTCCTGCCCATTCCCATTGAGATATTTTCTGAGCTCCTCCACCCAGCCCGCATAAAAAACCAAAGTAATACCATGCCTTGAAGCAGTTTCCATCAACTGCTCCAAATAAGGCAAATACTCCGGTTTAAACTCCTTGCTGTAAACTGCAATCAGCATAGTCTTTCAATTTTCAGCCAAGTATGTCCATCAATGGTTCATTAAGTTTTGGGAGGCCCCTCCCGTCTCTTTTCGGTGCCCGGGTGGTCAAGGTGGACCAACTAAAACCCGCGGAAACCCGCACAACCCGCGTCATCTGTCAGGCTGAGCTTGCCGAAGCCCGCGCCTGCCTGCTGCAGGCAGGTTCTATTATGGCATTGCTGGTTGCGGTCAAATAGTAAATAGAACTCAGATTTCGGCAAGCTCAATCTAAAAGATTTAACCGGTTCAGCTTGATAGCCTGTTTCTCGATGGAGACAGGCCTCCCAAAACTTAATAAACCATTGGTACACCAACAAAGGTATAAAAGCTTATGTTCACCCCTACACCCCTATCCGCCAATGCAAAAAGAAGCCGGTTTCGCCGAGTTTATTGCGGCTGACCTCCAGCAACACCACCTTGTCGTAATAGCTGACTATGTCCAGGCCAATCCCGTAAGCCGGCAGCCAGGCATTGGCAAAGGAATTTCCCGCAGCATAATAGGGATTGTTCACATAGCCCAACTCCGCATGAAAGGACAGATATGCCCGCAAAGGCATTTGGCGAAAGCCCTTGAAAGGCATCAGCCGGCCCCACTCGTACTCCCTGTCTAAGAGCGGCAAGTGAAAACTGCATTTGGCGAAAGCCCAATCCAAGCCATCAATCAGGTAATACTCATACCCTCGCAGATAGTCCTCTTCATACCCCAGAGCACGGCTGTTGTAGTAGGGCTGCCGGCCGCGCTGCAAAGCCACGCGAGTGCGGAAATTCAGCTCAAAACCCGCCCGCTGAGCCGCCGGCCAATACTGCCTGAGCGTCATGTCGGCATAGGCCGCCTGCAAATCATCGAAAAGCCCCAAACCCAATTTCTCAAAACGCGCCAACAAATACAACCCCCTGCGTGGATAGGGCCGAACGTCGCGATCGTCCCACTCAAAAGCGTAGCGAAAGAAAAAATACCGCTGAAGACTCCTGCCCTCACCCAAAAAATCGGGATTGTAATCGGTGGCGATCAGCGAGTCTATACGGGTTTTGAAAAAGCCCAGTTCAAGCTGCTGCGTACTGCGCAAAGCAGGCCGGCGATGCAAACTCAACGACAGCCGAAAGCGCTGCAAAATGCGCTTGTCGGGAAAATAAACAAACTGCTCCCTGTTCTCATAAGTGTTGTAACGCAAATACTTGCTGTCGGAAAGCAGCAGATTGAAACCCAAACCCCAATGGCGCCTCACATCAAAAAAAGGCAAATCGTATTCGGCTTCCAACTTGCGCGTAAAACCCAACTGCAACTTCAACTTAAAGGCATCCATGCGCCCGCTGAAATTGCTGTGCCGGAAATAAACCCCCAGATTTGTCCGGCGCAAATCGCGCTGATAATCGCGCCACCAAACATTGAAATTCCTGTCCGCCAAATCAAAAAGCGGAATCGGATAAAAATACCAGGACTCCTCCACTTCCACCAAAACCCCAATCCGCTGCCGCTCCACATCCCAATCCCGCACATTGATCAACACACTTTTGAACAAACCCGTATTCATCAAATAGCGGCTGTTGCGCTCCAAAAGAGCCTGCAAATCGTCCATCGGCAAACTGTCCCCCACAGCAAAATCTAACTCCCGCAAAATCACCCCCGGACGAGTGCGCACATTGCCCTCTACATAAATGGTGTCAATGCGCAAAACCGATACAGGCGCCTGCCCTAAAAGCGATAAAATCGTAAAAGAAAAAAACAGCAGAAGGAATGTTCGGAATCTTGTCATCAATAAGATTTGGAATTTCTCGCAAAACCGCGAAAGTTTTTAGCCTCTCGCAAAGCCGCAAAGCTGCGAAGAAATACCTTTGCGCCTTTACGCCTTTGCGAGAGATTTTTATCTCAATAACCACGAAGTTTTTAGCCTCTCGCAAAGCCGCAAAGCCGCGAAGAAATACCTTTGCGCCTTTGCGCCTTTGCGAGAGATTTTCATCTCAATAACCTCAAAAAGGCAAGCCCTAAAGCTATAAGTTATTTACAATTCGAGTAATTCCATTTTTTATAAGTTTTTCATTGAA
>WGBN01000289.1 GCA_015494245.1 Saprospiraceae bacterium
GTGGCTGTAACGGATTATTCAACGGAAGAGCAAATAGCGGCAGCCATAGCAACGGACAGAGACCTGGAAGGGAAAATTTCTCATTATTTTGAAAAAGTCTTCGACCAAAAATTTTCTGTAAGAGCAGTTATTGGCACCTCTAATTTTCATCTGCAAACCAGAGATAAACATACCGGCTTTGTTACCGATCTGGTTAACCAGGGCAGCGGGCAAAATCAGGTGATTTATTTGCTCGCCCGCATTTTGCGTTCGCCGGTTTCTCTGATTTGCTTAGATGAACCTGTTATCCATCTGCATCCATCTACCATCGGAAAACTGATGCAGGTCTTTGTTGAGATAGCAAATAACGAAAATAAGCAGTTCCTTCTCGCCACTCATAACGAGCATCTGGTTAACGCTTTGCTTATGCAAGTGGTTAAAAAGGCGCTTCAACCAAAAGCGTTGAATGTCTTCTATTTAGAAAAACACCTTAAGTCCACTCGTGTCGAAAGACAAAAGGTCAACGAAGACGGACAACTTGAAGGAGGCTTGAAGCATTTCCTCGATGTAGAACTGGAAGACTTGAAGATATTTTTGAAGGTATAATGCGTTTGTAATGGAGGTTGTGGTCAATGAGTGGTTGCTGGAATATATGAGGCCGGATTCTAATGAGTCAGAAAGAAAGATGGCCATAAGGTTCTTAGAGGGAATTGAGGAGGGCGAGTTAACCATTGTAGTGCGAAGGCCTTCAGCTTTTACTGAAAAGTGTTTTCGTTATCGCAAAAAATTTGCTTGGGATTCCTATTCCGGTTCAGTCTTAAAAAGATTTATTGCGGAAGTCTTACAGAATTCTGCGAAATGCCGTTTTGTGAATGATGAGGACGTGATTCCATTGGATGAGGCTTGTCGAGAAATACTTTCTCAGGGAAACTTAGGAAGTGATGCTTATCTCTTTGAAGCAGCTAATACCACCAAGAGGAAAGAGATTATAACCACAGACGTTAAACTGGCTAAGGCTTTCACTCAAAACCGCTCTTTTAAAGTAACTTTGCTATCCAACTTCAACGAACTATTTTGATGAAACCATCCCTACCCAAAGGCACACGCGACTTTGGCCCACAGCAGATGCTGCGGCGCAATTACCTCTTTGGCATCCTGCGCGGCGCTTTTGAGCGCTATGGCTTTCAGCCCTTAGAGACGCCGGCCATGGAGAACCTCTCTACTCTTACGGGTAAGTACGGCGAAGAGGGAGATAAGCTCCTCTTTAAGATTCTTAACAACGGAGATTATTTGGCGAAAGCCGACAGGGAAGCCCTGCAGGCCCTGGATTCCCGCAAGCTCACGTCTTCCATTTCGAAGCGGGGTTTGCGTTACGACCTCACTGTGCCCTTTGCGCGCTATGTGGTCATGCACCGCCACGAACTGGCCTTCCCTTTTAAGCGCTATCAAATACAAGCTGTCTGGCGGGCTGACCGGCCGCAGCGGGGACGCTATCAGGAGTTTTATCAGTGCGATGCCGATGTGGTGGGCTCCGGCAGCCTGATGTACGAGGCGGAGTTGGCCGGGCTCTACGACTACGTTTTTGCTCAAATCGGCCTGCCCGTGCAGATACGCATCAACAACCGCAAACTGCTCTACGGTTTGGCGGAAGCCTGTGGAATCACCGACCGCTTTACAGAGATGACGGTAGCCATTGACAAACTCGATAAAATAGGCCCCGAAGGCGTCCAAAAAGAAATGGAAGCACGCGGCATCTCCGCCGAAGCAGCAGCCAGAGTGCTGAGCAGCATCGCACCGGCAGAACACTCCGGCACACAGGCGCAACTCGCGCGCTGGAAACAACTCCTCAGCAAGAGCGAAACCGGACTGAAGGGCCTGGCTGAACTGGAAGAAGTCTTCGGCTATACAGCACGTACCCGAATGAGCAATGAGCTGGTTTTTGACCCTACCCTGGCCAGAGGACTCAGCTACTACACGGGCTGCATCTTTGAGGTGAATGCCATAGATGCAAACATGGGCAGCCTCGGCGGTGGCGGGCGCTACGACGACCTCACCGGTCTGTTTGGCTTGAAAGACGTCTCGGGCGTGGGCATCTCCTTTGGGGCCGAACGCATTTACGACCTGATGGAAGAAAAGGGCCTCTTTCCCGAAAACCTGCCCGGGCAATTGCAACTGCTCCTCATTGCCTTGGATGAAGACAGCCATAAACACGCTTTTAAGATGCTGCAGGACCTGCGCGGAAGCGGCCTCGCTTGCGACCTCTATCCCGAGCCTGTCAAATTGAAAAAACAAATGAAATACGCCAACGCCCTGAAAGTTCCCAAAGTACTTATCATTGGCAGTGAGGAAATAAAGACAGGGCTGTATGTGTTAAAAGACATGTCGAGTGGTGAGCAGCAAAAGTGCAGTATAGAGAACTTGATGGAGCTTTCCTCAAAAAAGCAAGGATAGAAAAGTGAAAAATTCCAGATAGAAAAGAAAACCCTGAAACCCACAACACCCATGAAGCGCCGTTTTGCCATCTTGTTTTTTCTGTTGTTTTCCCTTGCATTGGATGCCCACCGGATACCTGATTTGGTGGAGGCCGAGGTGAAAGCCCGCTTAGATAGCATGGCGTGTTTGGTGGATGTGGATGCCCGCGGAGAGGACGTCGTCATCTCCTATCTCAATCGCTATCTGGTGGCAAATCGCGATCGCAGCGAACGCATTCTCGGTCGCACCCTGGTTTACTTCCCTGAAATTGAAGCGCTGTTGGCCGGGCAGAACGTTCCGGATGCCCTGAAGTACATGGCTGTGGTGGAATCTGCGCTTTATCCCGAAGCACTTTCTCATGTGGGGGCTGCAGGTATCTGGCAGTTCATGAAAGAAACGGCCCGCAGCTATGGGCTGGAAGTCAACAGTACCGTGGATGAGCGCTATGATTTGACCAAAGCTACTTTGGCTGCCATTCAGTACATGCGCGATAAGCACGAGCGCTTTGGCAGTTGGGCCTTGGCGCTGGCTGCTTACAA
Organism: Saprospiraceae bacterium; assembly: GCA_015494245.1. GTDB lineage: Bacteria > Bacteroidota > Bacteroidia > Chitinophagales > Saprospiraceae > WGBN01. The sequence goes on from WGBN01000289.1 coordinate 2,991, forward strand.
CTCCGGCGGCGGGCGCGTCAGCAGAGCCATTAAGCGGGGGCGGAGCAAAAATTTCTGGCGCATACGTCGCTATCTGCCCCGCGAAACGCGAAACTACGTGCCGGCTTTCATCGCCGCTACATACTTGATTACCTATTACCGCGAGCACGGCCTGCAACCCGAAGAGCCCCCTCTCGACCTGCAATTGACTGCCGAAATTAAGGTACACCAAACGCTTTCCTTCGGTCGCATTGCCCGTCTTACCGGCCTGGATTTGGAAACCATAGCCTTTTTGAATCCCGCTTACCGCAGAGGGTACATCCCCTCTTCCCGTCGTGGCTACCCGCTCACTTTGCCCCGCAGGGTGATTCTCGCCGTGGCTGATTACCTCGCTTTGCAGGCACGTGAAGAGATGGAAAACACGGATTTGTTGTCTGCCGGGCAAATGGGTCCGGGTTCTGTATGGAACAGCCCGGGTACGAAGGATTACCTGGAGGTGATGCATGTCTTTGGAGAGCAGGATGAGCTCTCGCAAGTGGCGAAAGCCTATGGCTGCAGCCCCTGGCATCTTCTGTTCTGGAGTGGCTTAAAAGAGGCCAAAGAAGTGCAAGCCGGCACGAAACTGACGGTCTATCTGCCCGCTTATCAACTGCGCTACAATCCCTTACTCAGCAAACCCATGAAGAGGCTGAAAACCTTGAGTCCCTTTAAGTTTGTTCCGAAAAAGCCCCATTTTAAGGCGCCTCGTGCTGCGATAAGCCCCTTGTTTCAAAAGGGCAGGTATTACTGCTATGAACTGCCGGCAGATATGAGCTTGTTGCATGTAGCGCATTTTTATGGAGGCGTTACCCTGGAGCAATTGGTCGCCTTTAACCAGGTGCAGCCCAATCAGGTTTTGCCGAAAGGCACCATCATCAAGGTGAAATTGAAATCGGATTGAATGTCTTTTTTCCTGCTGTCATCAGAGCTCTTACCTGCCTATGAACGGGCCTTACAGACTTCTCCCGTGGAAGTCCTGAAGACCAGGCCTCCCTTTGACATGCCGGTGGATTATTTCGAATTTTACCATGCAGTCTCTTCGGTCTATTCCTCAAAAATAGAAGGAGATGATATTGAGTTTGACAGCTATTACAAGTACAAATTTTTGCAAGTCGAATTTCAACCCGATTACACGCGCCGGGCTGATGATTTGTACGCTGCCTATCGCTTTATGGAGGGTGCCGAATTGACTTTGGAAAACTTAAAAAAGGCCCACGAGCTTTTTACAGCTTCTATTCTGCCGGAAAAACACAGAGGACAGTGGCGTCGCAATCCCATGTTTGTGCTCAATAGCGCTGACCGCATAGAGTACGTAGCAGCAGCGCCGGAAATCGTGCCGGCTGAGATGGAGCGCTTGTGGTCGGATATCAAGACCTTGTTGGAAAAGCCTCTGAGTGATTTTGAGGTGTTTTATTACGCGGCCTACATCCACTTGGTTTTTGTCAAAATACATCCTTTTCAGGATGGCAACGGCCGTGCAGCCCGTCTGCTGGAGAAGTGGTTCCTGTCTGAGAAACTGGGCAAAGAGGCAGCCTCGGCAGTGCCCTTAGAGAAAAATTATTACCTGAAGCGAGAGACATATTATGCTTCCATCCGGAAGTTGGGGTTAGAATATGGGGAGTTAGATTATTCTAAGAGTTTGGATTTTTTGTTGATGACAGGTGAAGCTGTATGTAATAGATAGGGCTTTCTTAAAAAAGTCTCTTTCGATTTTGTGAGTAAAAAACTCTCGCAAAGACGCAAAGGCGCAAAGCTGCGAAGAGTTTCTTCAAAACCGGATGCTGACAGCCCGATAACTTCGACTGGGCTATAGTGAGTTTGGCAGGGGAGGTGGAGCTTCGGATTCGCCCGCTCAGTCATCGGGCTGTTGGCATGCCGTTTTTTTTCTTCGGGCTTATTTGATGATTACAGCCACCGGCATGTGGCTGTCGAAATTTCCTTTTAAAACCGGATGCTGTACTCTTCCTGTATATTGCTCTACGGCGGCGGTTACGTAGGCGGAGAGCTCGGTGATGGTGATGAGGCCATCGCGGTCGCTGTCGGCTTCGCCCTTAAGGCCGCGGACGAGGAAGTAGCTGAAGATGCCGGCGCGCAGGCCGCTGTCTTCGAGGGAATACTCGTTTTCGCGGGAAGAGAGGAAGAGTGCCACGCCGCTATCGGCCTCTTCGAAGGCTTTGTAGAAGGTGTTGAGGCTTTCGTCCACATTGGGTGAGCGGATGCCTGTGGAGGGCAGGCTGCCGGAATGGCAGGCATCGGCGAGTACCAGTTTGTGTTTGGCGGGGCTGAGGTTGAGGATGTCCACAATTTCCTGATGGCTGAGGCGGTTGTTGACGCCGTCGTAGTCCACAGGCAGGAAGGTTCCGGGCAGGCCGTGGCCGGAATAGTAGAAGACGATGACGTCGTTGGCATCGGCATTGGAGTAGAGCTGCCGCATGGCTTGTTCGATTTTGCCGGCCGTGGCATCGTCGTCTATGAGCAGGGCGATTTGGTTGTCGCCCAGTGCACCGCCTTCGGGGCTTTTCAGGAAGCTGTAAAAGCGATAGGCATCGTCATCGGTGAATTTGAGGGTGGGCATATAGCGGTAAGAGGCCACGCCCACGATGACGGCAAAGATGCGCACATCGCCGTAATTATTTATAGAGCCGGACCCGTCGGGGCCGTTGCCGAAGAGGCCGGAGGGGCTGCCGGTAGAAGCGGTCTCATCGCGGGTTTCGTTTGCGGAAGCGGAAGAAGAAGCCTGCAAAACTCCATTGACCCAGTTGCCACTTTCAACTCTGCCGTCGGGGTAGCTCATGCTGCCTTTGCCATTGGGCATGTGCTGAAACCAGGCTCCCTCATAGCGGCGACCGTCCGGATAGAGAACGCGGCCCTGCCCTTCGGGGATGCCGTTGTGGAAAGTGCCCACGTAATAAGTGCCGTCGCTGTAAGTGTAGCTGCCATCGCCCTCATTGCAGGGCACGAGATTGCAGTTGCGCTCGCCAAAGCGGAAGAGGCCTTCGTCGGGAATGAGGGGAGCGTCCTCACTGACGGGGCGGCCGTCAGCCCATTCGCCTTCGTAGATGAGGCCGTCGCCGTATTCGTATTTGCCGTGTCCGTTCTTTTTGTTTTCCTTCCATTCGCCGGTGAAGGTGGAGCCGTCGGGATAGTGAAAAGTCCCTTTGCCATCGAAGAGGCCGCGGGAAAATTCGCCTTCATACCAGCCTCCTGAGTGGAAGGTATAGGTGCCCTGCCCTTCTGCCAGGCCTTTTTTCCATTGGCCTTCATAGACATCGCCATTGGCGTATTCCATGGTGCCCTGGCCGTCAAATTTGTTGTGCAGAAAAGCGCCGGTATAGACGTGGCCCTCGGCGAAAATCATGCGGCCCTGCCCCTGGCGCTCGTTTTCTTCCCAATCGCCGAGGTACTTGTTGCCATTGGCAAAGTACATGATGCCCCTGCCATTGGGTTTGCCGTTTTCAAAATTGCCCACGTAGCGAGTGCCATTGGGATAGAGATACTCGCCGTAGCCGGTGGCGCAATCGCCTTTCAGGCATTTGCCTTGAGCAAACAGAAAAAAGGGTAAGAGCAGCAGCGTGCAAGACAGAAGGGAGCGATACTTTGCCATGACAATCGGGTTTTGAAGCGACAAAATCCTCCGCCTTTAAAAAGGAGACAGAGCTTCTATCGGAATTTCGTTTGGGAAAAACAAAGTATCTGTGCTGCAATAACGGGCGTTTGTCGGTGAGAAAAAGTGCGTTTAAAATTTAACCCCTGCGCGCCTGATTTATTGCCTTTCGGCAAAAAACAATTTTTTTGTTAAGTCGGGCGGGGAGTTGAGGTATTGCCTTTCGGCAAATGTTGTGAATTTTTGATTCGGGAAGGGTTGTTCTTGTAGAGGAAACGGTCGTGTGTACAGTTATTTGCTGAGAAAGAGGGTTACTTCTTCGCCGAGTTCGTTTTGCGTTTTGCGGGCTTGCAGACCGATGTTTTGGAAGAGTTGGGTATAGAAAGAGGCAGGTCTTTGAAACCAGTAGTCTCCCTTTTCGGGAGTGAGGGGGCCGGTTTTTTCGCAGAGGAAGAGTTTGCCGTGTGGGCTCAGGTTTTGAGTAAGTTTTTGGGCCAGTGTGGGCAGTTGTGCGGCGGGTATGCCTGCGAGTACGTGGCGAATCCATATCAGGTCAAAGTTTTGGGCTGTCGCCGGCCAATGGGGCGGCCGGTAAAGCAGATAGCTGACGCGGGGATGCGCGGGCGCTTTTCGCAGCAGGCGTCGGATGGGGTCTATGGCTGTTACGCGGGCCTGGAAGTGTTCTGCGAGGGCGGTGGAGAAAAAGCCCGGGCCGCAGCCGAAGTCGAGGATGAGCCGGATTTCGTTTTTTTTCAGATGCAGGTCGAGCAGTTGAAAGAGTTCTTCTTTTTGGGTTTCCAGGAATGCGTGCAACTCTTCTTTGGGGTATGCCAGGTTGGCCGCAGCACGGGAGCCATAGCGCCAGCTTCGCCAGCGCCAATACTTCAGCAGTTTGGATGAGGAGGGGTTTCGCCAGGGGAGCAGTTGGAGCAGTTTTTTCATCGTTTCTCAGCAATGTTGTACTTTTGGACCTGTAAAAATAGCTAATGGGCCTGAGCGTACAGCTTTTTCAGGTTCTTCAAACTTTTATTTATGGCCAATTTTTTTAGCGAAAGCCTCAAGAACATCAAGACTGTGGGGACGCTTACGCGCAGTTCGAAGTTTGTGTGTCGCAAGATGGTTTCTCAGGTGGACTTTTCTACGGCGCGCACCATTGTGGAGTTGGGCGCCGGCGATGGCGTGATTACGAAGCACATTTTGGCGGCGATGGCGCCTGATGCGCGTTTGTTGTCTTTTGAGGTTTTGCCTAAGATGTGCGAGTTGTTGCGAAGGATCAAAGATGATCGCCTGACCATTGTGCAAGACTCTGCCGAATATCTCGGGAAGCATCTCGAAGAGATGCAACTTCCCAAAGCTGATGCTGTCATTTCTGCCATTCCTTTTGTGGCCTTTTCCGAAGAGGTTTCCTACCGGATTGTAGAGGCGGTGAAAGAGCAGATGAAGCCGGGGGCGCCTTTCATTCAATTGCACTATTCGCTTTTGACCAAAAAGATGTACGAAAACGTCTTTGGAGGGGTGAATGTACACTTTGTGCCTTTAAATGCTCCGCCGGCTTTTGTTTTGGTCAGTTATAATCTGGACTTTGCTACTTTTTAAGCATGTCAAGGGACAGCTTGGGTCAATAAAAACTGAAGGTATCGAATTTTTGCTGAAAAACTTCCAATATCATCCTTAAAAAGGCTTATTGAAAGTTTTGATTTTGCCCATATTTCCAATCTTACGGCACTGAGCACATCAGAGAAGGTGATTTTCTGTTTTTTGTACCATGCAGTAGTGTTCGGTCGAATTGGGTGACGCTTGTGCAAAGTGTTTGCGAAGAGACATACAATGGAAAAGAGAGCCATCAAACTGGGGGTGGTACGTTCGATGGCCAAGTCTGCCCACTGTCTTTGAGTTTCTACTCCCAAATGACGGCGTACCTCGGCAAAGGTTACCTCAACTTTCCACCTGCGCAGAAACAAGGTAACAATTTTTTCTGGGGGCAGTTCCCAGTCGGAACAAGCAAAGAGCATAGGTTCTTTCTTTCCCTCGGGGTCTTTGAGCAATACCCAACGTACCTTAACCATTTCCGCTTTTGACTTGTGCCAGATGGCCACGCCCGATGCAATCAGCATCTTCTTTTGCTTTTCTCTGTACCATTCCGAAAAAATGGCCGGCAGCCATTTTGTGCGTTTATCCGCCAAGAGCTTTTTCATGCTGGGCAACCGTTTTCCGATACAGGGCATCGGGCCTCGTTTTCCTTTAGGTCGTTTTTCCTCTGGCGGGTAGAACAACCGGGCATTGAGTTTCATACGCCCGATCAGGCCTATGGCTAAGCTCTGAGCATGCATAAACAATTTATAGGTGGCAAAGGCTCCATCTCCAACCAGATATACTGCTCTGCCGAGACCTGCAGTTTGTCTGCTCAGCCATGTTATTACCTGGTGTGCCCAGTCCGTCAACTTTTTCGGCTGCCTCCCAAGCTTATTGTAAAATCGTTCTGGCGCACACAGCACGGTCAGTACAGGCAAAGCCCAATACTCGCCGGGTTTAAGCCACGGCAGCCTGGTCAATAGTGCCAGGCATAGCCAACGCAGCCCGCTACATTTTGTCAATTGGCTTTTGGAGGAACGCACCGGATCGCGGTATGTATCACGTTTAGTGATTTTCTGCCCCCGGCGGCGTTCAATGGTATCATCCAGAACAAGGACCAACTCCTCCCCGTCTTGAGTAAAAGTACGCACCAAGACCTTGAGCAGTACCTGGGCAATCCACTTGGCAGACCATTTGTCTCGATTCAGCAGGCGATGGTATTTGGCAAAGCAACGCTCCCTGTGGAGACCTACACTCCGCAGTAAGTTGCAAACCGTCCGGCTTCCCGGGCAAATGATAGCTCCCGTAAGGAGCAGTTCAACTTTTTTCCATACATCCTTGCGAAATGTCGCAGAAAAAACCGATATTGTGCGCTGAAATCCTGGTGGTAGTGTTAGCATCCTTAGTTGTTTTGATTTTTACAAAGATGCTAAATCATCAGGATTTCTTTTTTATTTGGCCTTAAAAAAGTAGCAAAGTCCAGATAATCAATAGTGCATCAGCTATGATATATGCTTATGCAGACTTAAAACACTTAAAAGAACGCATAACCCTATGCGAACAAACTTTACAAAAATTAGATCAGAAACCTTACTATGTTCATAGGGGACGTTTAACTTTCCTGCTAAATCTAATTTTATGTTATATCCAAAACGAAAATTTCAAAAAAGCAAAAACACATCTTAATAATGCCTTAGAAATCAAAAAC
>WGBN01000290.1 GCA_015494245.1 Saprospiraceae bacterium
TCTATAAAAGCATTGCCGGGCTTGCGGAAGTCGAAGACCTCCGGATGGTCGCGCAGATACTCGCGATGTACGCGCGTCCAGACGAGGCGGCCGTCGGTGTCTATGTTTACTTTGGTCACTCCCAGCGGAACTGCTTTGGCAAACTCATCCGGATTGACGCCTTTGGCCGAAGGGTCGAGAGCGCCTCCGGCGGCATTGATGCGAGCTACCTCATCAGCAGGTACCGAGCTGGAGCCGTGCATGACGAGCGGAAAGCCCGGGAGCCGCTCCTGAATGGCAGCAATGCGATCGAAATGCAGGCCCTGATTGCCCGTAAACTTGTAAGCGCCATGACTGGTGCCTATGGCTACGGCCAAAGAGTCACAGCCCGTCTGGCGAACGAACTCCAGCGCCTCGTCGGGGTCGGTGAGCATGGCGTGTTTTTCATCCACCTGAATGTCTTCTTCCACACCGCCTAACATGCCTAACTCGGCTTCCACACTCAGGCCGTGCTTGTGGGCGTACTCCACTACGCGACGGGTGATCTCCACGTTTTTCTCAAAGGGCTCGTGCGAGGCGTCAATCATCACCGAGCTGTAAAAGCCACTGTCGATGGCATCATAACAGACTTCCTCCGTGCCGTGATCTATATGCACGGCAAAGATGGATTCGGGATACATTTCCTCGGCTGCAAGAATGATGTTTTGCAACATCTTCGGGCCGGCATATTTGCGGGCGCCACGAGAGATTTGCACAATGAAGGGGGCCTGCGCACGCCGGTGTCCCTCGAACAGGCCCAGCGCCTGCTCCATGTTGTTGATGTTGTAGGCGCCCACGGCAAACTTTCCGTAGGCAACCTCAAAGAGTGCTTTGGTGGTGACAATCATGAGTGTTGTGGTTTTATTTTAGTACACAAATAGAACCTGCCTGCTGTAGGCAGGCCAAACATGTCTTAATAGAACGCGGATGACGCGGATTGTGCGGGTTTTCGCGGGTTTATAAGCCGGTTCAAGTTGATAACCCATCTTCCAAAGGAAGCGGGTAGTCCCCCCCCTTTACACACTTTAGGCGGACTGAAGTCCGCTTAGCTTAGGGGCGGACTGAAAGTCAGCCCTGCTTTTGCGATCTGTTCGGGCGTCAGGTGGAACTCCTGGTACAATTTGCCGTAAGGCGCAGAAGCTCCGAAGTGGTCCAGGCCGAGTACTTTGCCTTCGAGGCCCACGTATTTGTACCAGGACTGTGTAGCTCCTGCTTCAATGGCTATGCGTTTGGTTTTGCCTTTCGGCAAAACGGAGTTTCGGTAAGCTTCATCCTGGGCATCGAAGAGGTCGGTGGAGGGCATGGCGACGATGCGCACTTTTTTGCCTTGCTCGTTTAACAGTTTTTTCGCTTCTACGGCCAGGGAGACTTCTGAGCCTGTGGCGATGAGAATCAGTTCGTAGTTTTCGTCTTCGGTCAGCACGTAACCGCCTTTTGACAGCTCGGTGGCAGGTGCGAAGCCGAGGGCTTTGCGATCGTACTCCGGCACTTTTTGGCGGGTAAGGACGAGGCAGGTGGGGCCGTTTTCGCGGCGCAGGGCCTGCTTCCAGGCTTCGGCCGTTTCGGCGGCATCCATGGGGCGGATGACGCTCATGTTGGGCATGCAACGCAGCGAACTGAGGTGCTCGATGGGCTGATGCGTAGGGCCGTCTTCGCCCAGGCCGATGCTGTCGTGGGTGAGTACGTAAATGCTTCGTATTTGCATGAGCGCTGCCAAACGCATGGGTGGGCGCATGTAATCGGTGAAGACGAAAAAGGTGCCGCCATAGGGGATGACGCCGCCGTGCAATGAGAGGCCATTCATGATGGAGGCCATGGCGTGTTCGCGAACGCCGTAGTGGATGTAGCGGCCCTGGCGGTTATCGGGTTCAAAGGCCGTTTCGCCTTTGGGAAATGTTTTGTTGGAAGGCGACAGGTCTGCCGAGCCGCCCATGAGGGAGGGAATGAGTGGGGCGAGGTAATCCAACACCTTGCCCGAGGCGGCGCGGGTAGCCATGTCTTTGCCGGACTCGAAGGCGGGGATGTCAAAGGCTTCGGCCGGAATCTCTTCCGTCAGGCATTTTTTGAAAGCCTCCCGATTGGGCGCCATGAGCGAGCGCTCCTGCCAGTCCATCTCCAGTTCGCGGCCGCGGTCGAGGAACGAGCGCGTGAATTCCAGAACCTCTTCGGGCACGTAAAAGCTTTCATTTGCCGGAAGGCCAAGAGCCTCCTTGGCCAGCTTGACTTCCTCTTCACCGAGGGGCGCACCGTGTACGTCGTGGGTGCCGGCCTTGTTGGGGCTGCCGAAGCCAATGATGGTGCGACAGGCGATGATGGAGGGGCGTTCTGTCTCCTCTTTGGCGGCCTGAATGGCCTTGCGAATTTCGTCGTAGTTGTGCCCGTCTATGCGCTGAACGTGCCAGCCGTAAGCTTCGTAGCGCTTGAGTACGTCTTCGGTAAAAGACAAATCCGTGGAGCCGTCTATGGTGATTTTGTTGTCGTCGTAGAGCATGATGAGCTTGCCGAGGCGCTGATGACCGGCAAAAGAACAGGCCTCATGCGAAACACCTTCTTCGAGGTCTCCATCGCCACACATGACGTAGGTGTAGTGGTCCACCAGCTCGCCGTCGGGAGTGTTATAGCGGGCGGCGAGAGAAGCTTCGGCCAGGGCCATGCCCACTGCATTGCCAATGCCCTGCCCCAGGGGCCCTGTGGTCGTCTCTACGCCGGGCGTATCGCGGTACTCGGGATGGCCGGGCGTTTTGCTGTGCCACTGGCGGAAGTTTTTCAGGTCTTCGAGGCTGAGGTCGTAGCCATAGAGGTAAAGCAGGCTATAGAGCAGCATGCTGCCGTGGCCACCGGAGAGCACGAAGCGATCGCGATCTGCCCAGCGCGGATTGGCGGGGTTGAAGCGCAGGAATTCGGACCAGAGCACAGCGGCCACATCGGCCATGCCCATAGGCATCCCGGGGTGGCCGGAATTGGCCTTTTGCACGGCATCCATGCTCAGGCCGCGGATGGTGTTGGCGATGGAGCGAAGCAGGCGATCGGAAACGACGGGTAGAGTTTCTTGAGACATGTCAGAGGTTTTGTGGTTTTTCGCAAAGGTACGTCGCACTTCGCTTTCGGAGGAAAACCCGTTGTCAGACTTCCACAGCATGTTCTACTTTTTTGAGGTTTTGAACGAGAAAATAAGTGATGGTGAGCTGCGCCAGAGCCAGGGGGAAGGAAATCATCTGGCGGTCTTCCTTGATGAAGAGGCCGACTTTTTCCATGTGGAGGTCCACGCCTTTTTCATGCAGGGCGTTGCCCAACATTTGCTTGAGCTCGTGGGTCATCTCCTCCCCTATTTCGCCGTGGATGTCGAGGATTTCCATGGGCTGGCCGTGCCATTTTTCCAGGCTGATGGAGAGGCAGGGCAGATTGTTGGCGCGTTCGCAGGGGTAATTTTCAAAAGCGACTTTGATTTTTTCAATGATGTTGTTAAACTCGTCGCTGGGCTGAGCGGGATTCATGGCTATTTTGGCATTCAGCCGCTCGTCTCCGGTTTGCTTTTGCTTGGGGTAGAAGCTGACAATAAAGTCGGCATATTTTTTCTGTGGGCGTATGAAGGCCTCCGAATCGTCTTCGCGGGCGCGCAAGGCTTCCAGCACCTGCTCGCGCGTATAGCCCCGCTTGGCGGTATCGCGTTGAATTTTCCACTCGGCCCGCAAGTCTTCGGGCGGATCGAGATAGACGATGACGTCAAGGATGTCGCGCAACTTTTGGGTATGAGCGCCGAGCAGGCCTTCGATGATGATAAAGCGCTTGGGTTTGACGTAAACCGGCGGGTCGAAGTCGCCCGTGCTGTGGTTGTAAATGGGTTTGAGGATGGGCTTTCCCCGCTTGAGGGCGAGGAAGTGCTGCTCCATGATGTCTATGTAATTGCAAGCCGGGTTGATGGCTGTTATGCCGTATTCTTTGCGCTGCTTGCGGTTGTACTTGTGATAATCGTCGCTGCAGATGGCCGTTACGTTTTCCGGCCCCAGCAGCTCGACGATGCCGCGCGTGAGCGTTGTTTTACCCGCCGCGCTATCACCTATGATGCCGAGGAGTATGGTTTTGTAATCCATGATGTGTGTTTTGTCTCTGCTTTAGCTCGGGCTGCCTGTCGGGGGTCAGCTTGATTTAGATTCGGGTTCGAGCGCTACGAAGCTGTGCACCTGCCCTTGCCGGATGTTGTCGTAGCCGATGATGCGGATATAGGCTTCGGGATTGGCCTGGCGGCAGGCCTCCATTTCGGCCATGATTTCGGCCACGTTTTTTTCGCCGAAGAAGGGCAGTTTCCAGAAATTCCAGTAGCTGTTTTTGGGGTCGGTATCGGTGCTGTACTCGATGCCGGCCGTCCAGCCCTGGTTGATGATGTATTGAATTTGCTTCGCGATTTCATTTTGCGTAAGCGGGGGGAGGTAAGAGAAGGTTTCGGTACGCATGGTTTAGAGTTTATCTACGGTTTCGAATTCGAATTTGATTTCCTTCCAGGTTTCGAGGGCGACTTGCAGCTCGGGACTGAATTTGGCAGCTTCGCGGAGGATGTCGCCTCCTTCGGCCTGCAGGTCGCGGCCTTCGTTGCGGGCTTTGACGACGGCTTCGGTAGCTACGCGCACGGCCTTAGCGCCGGGCATGCTGCCCCAGGGGTGCCCCAGGGTGCCGCCTCCGAATTGCAGGATGACATCGTCGCCAAAAATGCGCACCAGCTCGGGGATATGCCAGACGTGGATGCCACCCGAGGCCACCGGCATCACAGCCGGCATGGAGACCCAATCCTGGTCGAAGTAAATGCCACGGCTGAGATCGCGCTTGACCTTGTTTTCGCGCAAGAGCGCGGCAGAGCCCATGGTCGAGGCCTTGTCGCCTTCCAGTTTGCCTACGACGGTGCCGTTGTGGACGTGATCAGCGCCTACTACGCGAGCGAGCTTGGCCAGCACCCTCCAATGGATGCCGTGGTTGCGCTGGCGGTCCATGACGGCGTGCATGGCGCGGTGGGCGTGCAGCAGCATCCCGTTGTCACGGCACCATTTAGAGAGGGAGGTGAAAGCCGTGAAGCCCACCGTGAGGTAGTCCACCATGATGATGGGGCTGCCGAGTTCTTTGGCCAGTTCGGCCCGCTTGTACATCTCTTCCATGTCGCCAGCCGTAACGTTGAGGTAGTGTCCCTTGCGCTCACCGGTTTCTGCCTCGGCCTTGTGGACGGCTTCCATGACGAATTTGAAGCGATCCGTCCAGCGCATAAAAGGCTGGGAGGTTACGTTTTCGTCGTCTTTGGTGAAGTCGAGGCCGCCTTTGAGGCCTTCATAAACGACGCGCCCATAATTTTTGCCGCTCATGCCGAGTTTGGGTTTCATGGTGGCGCCTAACAGGGGCCTGCCGTACTTGTTCATGCGGTCGCGCTCCGACTGGATGCCGTGGGGCGGGCCCTGGAAGGTCTTCAAGAGCGCAGCCGGAAAGCGGATGTCTTCGAGGCGCAGCGCCTTCAGGGCTTTAAAGCCAAAGACATTTCCCACGATGGAAGAGAGCAAATTGGCCATAGAGCCTTCCTCGAACAAATCCAGCGGATAAGCGATGTAGGCGATGAATTGGTTTTCTTCGCCCGGCACTTTTTCGATTTTGTAGGTGCGGCCTGCGTAGCGGGCGGGGTCGGTCAGGTAATCCGACCAGACGTTCGTCCAGGTTCCGGAAGAGGACTCGGCGGCAACGGCTGCTGCGGCCTCCTCAAAAGGCACGCCCTCCTGGGGCGTTACGCGAAAAGCGGCGAGCAGTTCCAAATCTGAGGGTTCGTACCCCGGGCTGTAGTAGTAGCGTCCTTCGGCGCTGTAATCCTTTACGCCCGCTTCAAAAAGTTTTTTTTCTGACATGGCAATGATGATTTAAATGCAGTTTTTCTTCACGGCAAGGCCGGTTGAAGGGGTATCATGCCAATTGCGTTCCGAAAAAGTATTGTTGTGGATTTCGGAGATTTGCTTAGCCTTCCTTTGCATTTTTCTGCCCGCGCCGCCCCTCTGACTCCCCAAAGTGGGGAGAACCGGCCGCCCGCGAAAAATGCAAAGGTGTTATC
>WGBN01000291.1 GCA_015494245.1 Saprospiraceae bacterium
ACTTTGAAATCACGCCTGAGTTGAAAAAAAAATAAAGGGCTCATTGGAACTTCGCTGAACTCCGGGCATATTGTCATCTCAAAACTTAATGAGCCCATTGACAAAAATCAGAAACTCAATATCCATTTTTTAATCACCTCCTGTCTCGTCCATAGAATGAAGTGGCTTTCGCCGGCAAGCGTGTCTATGGTGAGCGGATCGGCATGAACCAACATCCGTCGGGCAAAATCGGCATTGGCGGGATCTACCAGGCCATCGGCAGTACCCTGGATGACTACAACGGGGCAGTCAATATTTCCCCAAAGAGGCAACATGGCTTCCAATTCTTCGGGAAGAGACAGAATCTCCTGATTGCTCACCCTGAAAGCCGGCGGAAGCAAATGGCACAGAATGGGCCAGTCCAGTACCTGCGCCCACCAATATTTGGGCTCCAACGCAGGATTTATAGAGCCGGCAACAATGACCAAGCCGTCTGTCAGCTCGGGATAATCCATGGCAAGGCGGCAGATGAGCGGACCGCCGTAGCTGTACCCCATGAGGATCGCCTTATCCGTTCGATAACGCTCCAAGATGGGTGCAATGGCAGCAGCCTGACGCCGCAGAGAACGCTCCGTGCGGCCAAAAGAAGAGAAACCAAAACCGGGTCTGTCCACCGATACCATTTGGAAATGTTGCAGCAAAAGGGAATCTCCGAGATAGGGCAACATGTCCGCTGAAGAGCCCGGCGAGCCATGTACCATCAACAAGAGCGGCAAAGTGGTATCTCCCGTATGGGTGTAATGCATCTCCCTCCCTTCGGCCTGATAAGTGCCGAAAAAGAAGTCAAACTGCCCACCGCTCTGTAAATGCTCGCGCTGTTCCCGTTCGCTTTCGCGAAATTTCATGAATTCCGACTGGCAAGCTGCATAGAGCAGCACGAAAAAGGCTGCCAAAAAATAGTAACGTTTCTTGATTTTCATTTTTCTTCATCCCCATTTATATCCAAACCGGAATGATTTGAAAAGTCCCGGTTTTCCGGCATGTCCTTTGTACGGTCTGCGCTGCCCGGATTCTCTCCTTTTGAGTTTAGCAAATCCGCTATCAATTTTTCCTTTAACTCAAATTTCAGCTTGCCATTTCTTCCATTTTCCTTTTTCAAAAAGGCATCAATTTGCCCGCTGTGCATTTCATAACTCCTGCAATAGCGACACAGGCGCAGATGTACGCTCAACTTCCAACGCTCTATGCGAGACAGACCACAAATTTGCCTCTTTTCGATCAACTCGGTAGCTTTTCGGCAGGATAGCAGCATGGCTTTATTTTTTGTGAAACCATTTTTCATTCAGGCATTTCCTCAATTGCAGCTTGGCGCGATGAATGATTTGCCAGTAATTGCTCGCGCTGATACCGAGGTCTTTGGTGATGGAAGCCCCCTTTTCACCTTCAACATATTTCAACTGCAAAGCTGTTTGCCAAAGCGGGGGCAGTTGCTCCATGCAGTTTTTCAGCGCTATCCGGAAGGCTTCTTCTTCGGCTTCGCCGGCGGGTTCTTCCCAGAAGATGAGTTCCTGCCGCTCACCGGCAGCCCAACTGCCGTTTTTGTCAAAAAAGGAGCCTTGGTCTTCCAACTGTGAAAAACTAACGAGCTGCAGCTTGATTTGTTTTCGGTAAAAGGCGGCAATCTTGTTCTTGAGGATGCCAAAGAGCCAGGTCTTGGGACTGCTGTTTTGCTGAAACCGGGAAGCGTTTTCCAAAGCTGCCACGAAGGTGTCTTGTACGAGATCCCGAGCCAGCTCCTCCTGATTGGTTTTGGCGAAAGCCCACCCATAAAGCTCATCTGCATAACAGTTGACCCACTCTGCAACCAACTGACGGACGCTAACGGACTCGCTCTTTGCCTTCATGTGAAAAATTGTGCTTCCGGAATAAACCTGCCAAAAAGAGGCAGGATAAATCCCAACACACAAAAATAGAGCGCTTTCGCCTACTTATTTGTCCGACAAAGGACTTTTATGGAAAGTGTATGGCAGCGCCTCGAAGGAAGCGCCGCCATAACTGAACCAACTGATGATGATTAATGCATGACTGAAATCTTGCGGATGCCTACCGGCTCGCCTCCCACAGAGATTCGCGCTACGTAATCGCCTGCGGGCAGTTCACCCAAAGAAAATCCGAGGGTTTGCTTGCCGGCAGAGAGCGTTTTCTCAGTAGAAAGCAGGCTCTTACCGCTCAGTTCGTAAAGCGTAATTTGAACCTCAGCTGCCCGGTCGAGCGTCAAATCTATGTATAGCTCTTCGCTGACCGGATTCGGATAGGCGCGAATGTTCCACTTGGCAGCCTCCACAAAACGAGTGCTTACCGGTGGAATTTGATACACGCCCGAAGCAGCAAAGACAAAGGGCTTGGTACCGCCTACGATGTAGGGCACGCCGTCTCCGTCTGAATCGGAGCCTTCTTCACCCGTAGGCTGAGCCTCGGAGAGGATCATCTGATCGTAAACCGTCTTAAACACGCGGGTATAGATTTGATCCGGGCCGCTTTGCTCGCCAACCAGTTTGGCTTCGCGCAAGGCGCCGGCGAGGATGGCGAGATTCCAGGGCGTATAAACGGCCGTGTTGTCGTTCATAGTCGTATGGAAGACGTGTTCGCCGGGCACGTAGAAATTGTTGATCAGGAAGTTGTAGCCGTTGTTGGCAGCATCGAGATAGTCCGTATTGCCGGTGGCCTCATAAGCGGCATACAGACCGCGGATGAGGGCCGCATTAGCGGCCAGGGTTTTGGCGGAAGCATCTGCGCCACTGCCTACAGTATAGCTGTTGTAAAAACCACCATTGGCATCGGCAAAATTATTCAGAATAAAATTTGCCTGAGCCACCAGGCCGTTGTTGGCCATGTCGTACAAAGGCGTGCCGGCAAATTCACGCAGGAAATCTCTCAAAACGACCAACATATAACCCGCATTCTCAGCCGTGATGACATCGCCTTTCACCGGCGCTCCGCTGCCGTCTAAGCTGGCCTCATCCACAAAGGTACCTGCATCGCTGTCAAAGTGCATGACCATCATGTTGAGGAAGGTTACCTTGCTGGCGCCCATCATCAAATTGAAGGGGCCGGGTACGCCTGTAGTAGCCATGTCGGCGGGAAAAGGATAGCCGTCAAAAGCTTCGTGATAAGCGAGGTGGGCTGCATCGGAATTGTCATTGGGGTTCATCATGTTTCTGTATCCCAGCGTGGCAAGCAGGAAGGAGATTTGATCGAACAACTGACTGGTAGCATCCACAACGGTCAAATCCGAAGCCTGAGGAGGCAGGCCACTAATGACCGGAGACTCCGTAACGGCAATAGCCGTAGGGAAATACTTGATGCCGGCAGAGGGATCGTAAGTGGCGGGGTCCACACCGCCCAGACTGGTGCCGTCATAGGCCAGGCTGCTGATGATAAACTTCGCCTTGTTGATGGCAACGGCCGTCAAAACCTGGCCGATATAGCCATCCAAGTTGTTGCCACCGTAATAGATGTTGTTGTCGGGATCAAAAAACGGGCTGTCTTCAAAGTCAGGCGAATTGGTACCATCGGCTTCAATGCCGTTGTCGTCGCCATCGTGAAAGGCGCTCAGCATATCCTGAGACCACCAGTATTGCTTCCACATGGATTGCCCCATAGCTGCGAGATTGAGCGTTTTGTTCATTTTCGTGCGGTCCCAACGAGTGGAGCCAAAGTTGGAAGCAAAATCGGCTTCTACGGGCTGAGGCAGATTGTTGTTGCCAAAAGCAAAATCGGCAAACTGCGGCCAGGCATTGGCAGGCGGAGGCTGATTGGCATTCATAGAGAAAATGCCAATCATCATCATGAGCATGTCGTCTTCCTTGTAGCCGTTTTGCACGCCACCGGTAAACATGCCGTCAAAAGTGTCGGGCTGCATAGCTGCATTGGCCATGATGACAGGCGACCACATCATGTGCAAACCCATGGCAGAGCGCCCCGTCAGGGTGTTCAGCAAATAGCGGGAATACTCATAACTCTCAATACCCATGGTGTAAGACATGGAGTCCGGTGCATCCGGCACCATGGGGTCCAATTCGTCCAGATCATAACCCAGGGCTTCGGCAAAAGGCTCTCCGCTTTCAAAAAGCTCATTGGCCAAAAGCATCTCCGCCGCTGTGTTATAAGTGCTGTCGTCTTGAATCAAAAGCTGTGCATGGGCACTTGTAAACACGGCAAAATAAGCCGCAAGACCCAGCAAAAAGGTAAGTGTCTTTTTCATATCAGGTAAAGTTTTTGGTGAACAGAACTACCCCTTAGTAGCCCCTGACACCAAAACCTGACGCCTTTTCAGGCTATAGATGCTCCCATCTATCAAAAATATCGGCTGGCGGACATGTTGGAATAAAATGACAACTTTTATACAAACTGTAAAATGCCAATGCCTTTTAAGCAGCACACAAACCCACTTACAGGCTCTAAAGAATATCAGTACATTCGGATGGCTTGCACCGTCCAAGCTAATTCGTTACTCCAAAGCAACAAGCTATGAACCACAAAACGATTACACGCATTCTTCTCCTCTCTGCCATTCTTTTCCTCAATATTCAACTACAAGCTCAATGCAACATCACTGTTGTCGGTCCCTCCACACTATGCCAAAATGAAGAAGGAACGCTGACAGCCACCATAGATTTTCCCGCAACTGAGCTCGCCACCCTGGAATGGGCACTCAATGGCAATCCCCTTTTAACCATGCCCGACCTCCCCCCCGACAGCTACTCCCTAACTATTTTTTCTCCCGGCCTCTATACCATCGCACTTCTCACGAACAACGGCTGTATCGACACCACTCAATTCTTTGTGGAAGAAATACTCTCCCCCCAGGTACAAATCCAGGGCCCCGACTGCCTGATGCCCGGTCAAACAGCAGAGCTCATAGCCACGGGAGATTTCCAGGGCATTGTCTGGGACAATGGCAACCCCACACCCGTGATCACCATCACAGAACCGGGCACCTATTGCGCTACCGTTTACAACGACTCCCTCGGTAACTGCTCCAATGGCTACGAATGCTTTACCGTCAATCCCGCCAACCAATTGGAAATTATCGCAACAGATGCCTTTTGCCAGGACAGCAGCTCCAACTGCCAGCAAGTCTGCGCCAACAGCCTGTCCACTTACGAAGTCCAGGGCATCAATGACCCCAACACGCAAATCCTATGGACCATCTCCGGAGCCGAGAGCTATCAAATCAACGGCAACCAGGCCAGCGTGCAATGGGGCGATGCCGGACAGGGCTTAATCCTCGTCGAAAATCAATTGGACAACAACCCTCCCATGTATGTAGTGCCCGGACAAGGCTCGGGCACCTCCATAGGCGGTATATATACCACCACCTTTCACGTAGATGTATTTGGCGGAAGCCCACCCTACCAGGTACAAATCACCACCGACCCCTCCGGCCCCTGGACAAACCTGAACGGCCCACCCTACGAATACGAGGCAGTAAGTACCAACACCCTCTTCTACTATCAGGTAAGCGATGCCATAGGCAATACCGTCTCAGGTCAATATTTCATCTCGCCCTGCAACACCATGTATGGAAACATCGAAATCACCTACAACAGCAATGACACTTACAACTTCACTGTTACAGGCAGTGGCAACGGCATAAATTGCTCCACCTTTTCCATAACAGGAGATACGACCATATCCAACCTTCCATTCGACACCCTCAGCGGCCCTTTTGGCCCCTTCCCCTGCAACCAGGCACTGAGCATTTCACTACAGCCCGACTGCCCCGATTATTGCCCGCACCTCATCAACCTGGGGCCGCTCTGCCCCACGGCCAATTGCCCCTCCTCGGATGAGCTTTGTGTAAGCATCCTGCCCCAAGCCGAAGCGGCCTTTTCCACAACTCCCGCCGCTGTCAACGACACCATCACCCTTTGTGCCCAGCAAACGCTCTCCATAGAAAACAACAGCAGCGGGGCCGCCACCTACATCTGGAACTTTGGCGACGGCCAACTCTCCTCAGATTACGAACCCGAACACACCTACCTCAACCCGGGTTTTTACGAACTCACGCTCATCGCCCGCAACGCCTGTTATTGCAGCGATACGAGCACGCTCATCGTACATGTGCAGGATGCCTTCATCCCCGACATTTCCTGCCTCGGGACGCTCTGCGAATGCATGGAAATGACCTACACCACCTCCGCCGATTGCGGCACCTACATCTGGAATGTCAGCCCCCAGGGCAGCATCATTGACGGCGGAGGCCCCAACGACAACTTCGTAACCGTCTTCTGGAGCCAGGGCCCCGAAGGCTATATCGAGCTCACCACCCCGGGCTGCGGAGCCACCTGCGACCAAACCCGACGCGAGTACATCCCCATCATCTCACAAAGCGCCCAAATACAGGGCAACACCGAAGTCTGCTTCCAATCGGTGGAAGAGTATTCCATCACGGAATTTGAAAGTGGCACAAGCTTCAACTGGTACGTCTCCGGCGGAGGCACCATCCTCAGCGGCCAGGGCACGCACCGCATCACCGTCCTTTGGGAAGACCAGGCCGACATCCTCGGCAACCCGCAGTGGGTGGGCATAGACTACGACAATTGCTATCTGGAATGCGGCGGACAAGACACCCTCGATGTTTTCATTCTGCCCGAATTTTTCATCGAAGGCCCCATCTCCGTTTGCGAAAGCAGTACTGAAAGCTTCTCTACACACAACACCATCAACGGGGGAGCCGTCTTCGCAAATTGGCAACTGATGGATGAATCGGGCGCCATCGTGTGGAATTCCACAAGCCCCGCAGCTGCCGTCAGCATCCCCTTTAACGTTCCGGGAGGAAATTACACATTGCTCGCACAAGCTAACAACGCCTCAGAAGTTTGTCTCGATGAGTATCGCATTTTCATACAGGTGGAAAGCGCACCTCCCGCCCTGCTCGGCATCAACGGAGCGCTTGAAGTTTGCCCGGGCACGCCCTACCTCTACGAAGCCACCGGCTCTCTGCCCGACCACAGCATACAATGGATTGTCAACAATGCAGGTACAATCCAAGAGCTCGGCGGCAACCCCATCATCGCCAACTGGGGCGATACCACGCCCTACGAGCTCTCCGTTTTTCAGACCGGCAGCTCAGCCCTGCAATGCCCCTCCGACACCATCCAAATCAGCCCCCAGCCCATCCAGCCCTTCAGCATCAGCGGGCCGACTGAAATATGCCTCGAAGAAACGGCCGACTTCTCCATCCCCGCCTTCGAAAACCTCAATCCCGTCTGGAGCATCAGCAATGAAGAAACAGCGCTCCTCCTTTCCGGCCAAAACACAGAGCAAATTTCGGTACAGGGCCTGCAAAGCGGGTCGGTTACCATTAGCGTTTCTGTCTGTGGCCTTTCGGCAAATGCTCAAGGCTCCCTTTCGGCAAATATAAACCTGACCATACTGCCACCCCCTGCTCCGGTCATCCAGGCTCCGGCCTCTCTTTGCGCCGGAGAAACAGCGCAGGTACAAACTTCACAGCCCTACAACAGCTACCAGTGGTATGACGAAGACGGCAACCTGCTCTCTACCGATGCCACCCCCACGCTCGGCCCCGGCCATTACCTCCTGCAGGTAACAGACAATTCCGGCTGTACCGGCGAAACGGCCTTCACCATAGCCGAAGACCCGCTGCCCTATGCCCACATCTCCGTGCCCCTTTACGGAGGCCTATGCACAGGCGGAACAGTCAACTTACACGCCACGCAAAGCGAAAGCGGCTATACCTTTCAGTGGTTTTTGAATGGCAGCCCCATCCCCGGCGCCACCAATGCCACCTATACGGCCGGCCAAATCGGCACCTACGGACTGGTCGTAACCAATGCCGCCGGCTGCACAGCCACAGCCCCCGACATCCAGCTCCTCGCCTGTGAAGATGTGGGCGGAGCATGCGTCAATGGCGTCTGCATGCCCGCCGGCATCCCCGGTGCACCTGGAGGCGGTTGCAACATCAACGAGTACCCCTCTTACACCAAAAACGTAACGGCAGATTGCTTCACCCATCAATTCCAAAACACGACCATCACCCACGAAGCGGGAAGCATGACCTGGTACTTCTATGATGCCAATTCCCAACTGATGAGCATCTCCACCAACGAAAACCCGACAATCACTTTCCCTCCCGTTTTGGGATTTTACCCCATCGTTCAGGCAGCTAACATGCCCAACCTCTCCGCTCCGGGCTCTTACTGCCTTATAGGCGTGCTCTCTCAGGATACCGTCAAAATAGTCCCCGATTTTCAGGTCGAATCGAGTTGTATAGGTACGCCCACTCAGTTCACGGCCATTTCTCAAATTCTGGGAGGTACTATGCCTACCGGCTATTCCTGGGATTTTGGAGACCCCTCTTCCGGTGCAGACAACACCTCCAATTTGCAAAACCCCACGCATACATTCAATGCAGCCGGAGACTACGACATCACCCTCAGCATCTCTACCGATGAGGGCTGCCAGGTCTCCATCACAAAAACCATCACCGTAGAGCCGCCGCCTGCAGTAGATTTCTCCCTGCCGGCTCAGGACTGCGAAGGCCTCTCCCTGCAGTTTTCCCCCACCGGCTTGCCGGACGACATCACCGGCTTCCTCTGGGATTTTGACGACCCCGCTTCCGGCAGCAGCAACAGCTCGGATTTTGAAGCGCCTTTCCACAGCTTCCAACAGGCGGGCAGCTACGACATCACACTCACGGTTACAAACATAGCGGGCTGCTCCAACAGCCAAACGCATACTTTCACCGTCTTTCAAAATCAACTCGCCGGCAACATTGACGTTCAGCCCGACAGCCTGCTCTGCCCGGGAGATACCGCCATACTCACAGCTCCCGGAGGCCCAAGCCTCCTGAACTATCTGTGGACCACAGGCGACACCGTACAGGCGATCTCAACGCAAGACGCTGGCGTGTTTGGCGTAAGCCTGAGCGACGAACACGGCTGCACCTACACCCCCGACGAAGTAGCCATCCAACTCTTTGACCTGCCTACAGCAGTCATTCAGGCCATTGAGTACAACGCATACGGCCAGCCCGTAGCCACTTTTGAAGGCAGCTACACTACCTGCGAAGGCGAAGACATCTTCCTGCAAGTTGCAGGTTCACAAGACTACTCCTACATCTGGTCCACCGGCGAAACCGGCGAAGGCATTTCCTTCACCGAAGAAAAGGACAATCTGCTGCCGCCCGGACAACACGACATCAGCGTACTCATCACCGACCCCGCCGGATGCACCAACGAAGTAACTTTTTCTATTACCGTACTTCCCCTGCCCGAAACGCCCCTGCTCACAGCCGTACCCGCACCCCCGCTCTGCGAAGGCGAAACGGCTACGCTCTCCGTCACCAATGTGGACCCCGCCCTGACTTATACCTGGAACACGGGCGAATCCGGCGACCAAATCGAGGTCATCGCTGCCGGCGATTATTACGTGCGGGCAACCGGCCCCGAAGGCTGCTCCTCCGAAAGTGAGCCGCTCACAGTCAACGCTGCTCCCCCCATCGGACAAGTGCCCTCCGGTTGCTTCGATCGCTGTGAGCCCGACACCATCTGCCTGCCCGACTTCCCCGCGGGTACTGATTTTCAATGGTTCTTCAATGGCACGCCCATACCCGCCCCCGAAGGCACCATCCCCGACCTGGTCGTTAACGAAGACGGCACCTATTACGTAAGCATGACGGATTCCAACGGCTGCTCCTCCACCTCAGATCCGCTCACCCTGGATTTGTCAGGCCCCACCGGCGACATCCTCGCCCCCGTCTGGTTTGACCTCAACCAAAATGAAGTCATTGATGTGCCCGACACCCTCGTACCCGACATCAATGTCTTCCTCATCCTCAATGGCATGACCATTGACAACGACACTTCCGACCAATTTGGCTTCGTCCTCTTCGAAGACCTGCCGCCCGCGACCTACCTGCTCGTCATTGATTCTACTACCCTGCCCGAAAACTGGTCCATCATCATTGACAGTCTTTACATACCTCTGGAAGGTACCTGCGAAAACGGAGGCGGAACATTTCCATGCCCCGGCACAGACCCCCCTCCGCCGGATACCCTGTCGGGCTTCCTGCTCGGCATAGCGTGTATAGCCGATGTGTCACAGGATATTTACTACGAAACCTGTGCAAATGACTTCATCATCTATGATGGCGAAATAATCTATCCGGGAGAGGTGCAGACGTTTACATACATCACTCCCGAAGGCTGCGACTCCATAATTACCGTACACGTCAACGCCCTGCCTACAGATATGCAAACCCTTACCTTCAATGCCTGCGAGGGAAGCAGCATCTCCTACAACGGCCAGGACATCCCTGCAGGAGAAACGCAGAGCTTCACTTTCACAAACCAATTCGGCTGTGATTCTACAGTCGTCGTGGAAGTCAATGCCATACCCGAAGAGACCCAGACCCTCAGCTTCCAGCTGTGTCCCAATGACAGCCTGCTGTTCAACGGGCAATACATCTATCCGGGGGAAGAACAGGATTTCGTGTTCACCAATCAATTCGGCTGCGACTCCATTGTCATCGTGCAAGCCATGTCCCTGCCCGAAAGCGATTTCCTCGCCGAAGCCATAGATTCGGCCTGCTGGAACGACTCCACCGGCAGCATCCTGATCAGCCTGACCGATCAACCGCTGCCTCCTTATACATATTCCATAGACGGAGAAAACTTCCAGGGCGATTCGCTCTTCCAGCATTTGCCGCAAGGCGAATATACCGTCTGGATACAGGATGCAAACGGCTGCCTCTTCCCGAAGACCATCTCCCTGCCCGTCATCCAGCCCTTAACGCTCACCCTCGACGACGCCACCATTGAATGTGCCGATGAAGGCACTCTGTTAGAGCCGCTGCTCATCAATCCCTCCGGGACGGAAGTCTTCTGGCAATGGCCCGATAGCAGCGGGGAGAGTACCTGGTTCGTCCAAATGCCCGGGGAGTATATGCTCGTCGTTTCCGACCAATGCGAGACGCTGCAAGTGCCCTTCGACATCAGCTATGAGGCCGACGCAGAGGGGCTGCCGGTTTATGTGCCCAACGCCTTTTCACCCAATGGCGACGGCCTCAACGACTGTTTCAAACCCGAGTTTGCCCCTGATGTAAAGTTCATCACCTACACCTTCCGCGTCTTCGACCGCTGGGGCAACTTCCTCTTCGACGCCTCCGGCCCCGACGATTGCTGGGACGGCACTTTCCGCGACCAAATCATGGACCCCGCCGTCTTCGTCTGGTATCTGGAAGCTACCGTACAATACTGCCATCAAACGGTCTCCGTCTTTAAGAAAGGGGATGTGACCATTGTGAAATAGGGAGCATGCAGAGTCTTTTCCCAACCCAGGCTTGATTTCAAAGTTGCATAAAATAAATGGCACCATCTGACAATTGAACCTTCCTTAAAACCCGCGAAAATCCGCCGCACCCGCGAAAATCCGCGTTCTATTACGGCATTGTTGCTTACCGTCAATAGC
>WGBN01000292.1 GCA_015494245.1 Saprospiraceae bacterium
GCACAGCGCTATCTCTCCCGCTGGCCGGTCTTAAAGTACCTCGGCCCCGTAGGGCTTTGCTACCTCGCGGGTATCCTGGCGGGAAATGTGGGCAAGCTGCCCATAGACGGCACACTGGCCCAACAGCTCGCCTACGCTGCCCTGCTAATCGGCCTGCCCCTCTTGCTGTTTACTACCGATATTAAGGCCTGGCTGAAACAGGCGCCTGACAGTCTGAAGGGCTTTGCGGCGGCGGTTTTCAGCGGAATGCTGGTCGCAATCATTGCCGCTCATGTCTTTGCCGGCAGCTTAGAGCAGCCCGCTACCACAGCGGCCATGCTCACCGGTGTCTATACCGGCGGCACCCCCAACATGAACGCCGTCGGCCTGATGCTCCACGCTCCCGAAGAGCTCTTTGCCCTGCTCAACGCCTCCGACATCTTTTGGGGCGGACTGCTCTTTCTCTTTCTAATCTCGTTCGCAGCACGGGTCTATGGCAGATTCCTGCCGATAGAAAACGCCGAAGCTGCACAGGAGGAAGATCAAGAGGAAGCCTCCTTTCACCACAATCTTTTCGGCAGGGCAAAGCCCAGGCAACTCCTCCTGGCTCTCTTGCTCGCCCTCCTCACAGCCGGCCTCAGCGCCGGCCTGGGCTATGCACTTTTCGGCACTTTGGAAAAACCCGCCTGGCTCTTCCTGCTCCTCACCCTGCTGAGCATCCTGGCCTCTTTTTCGGAGCGCATCCGCCGGCTGCCGGGCAGCTATCAGGCCGGGGAATACGCCATCCTCGCCTTCTGCGTAGCCATCGGTCTGAGCAGCAACCTCCGAGAATTGCAAGCCCACGGCAGCGCCGTCTTCCAATTCACAGGCGCCGTCATGACCGGCACCGTACTCCTGCACGCCCTGCTCTGCCGCCTGCTCCGCATAGACCGCGACACCACCCTCATCACCCTCACCGCAGCACTCTACGGCCCGGCCTTCATCCCCCAGGTAGCCGCAGCCCTCAACAACCGGAGCATCATCCTCTCCGGCATACTCACCGGACTTGCGGGCTATGCGCTGGGTAATTTTGTGGGGGTGATGGTGTATCAATTGTTAGACTACGCGCGCTGAAGCACGCGGTACTTGTTAGCGGGCTAAAGTCCGCTCAACTTGCTAAACACTAAACGCTAAACACTAAACCTATGCCAACCTCCTTCCCCCAAAAAGGCCGCCCCAAAAGCGAAGTGCTGCGGGAGTTGCGCAGCTTGCAAAAAGACGATGCCGACTGGCAGCGGGGCCGCTGTTTTGCCTACGTCTATCAGGCCCGCGATGAACTGAACGAACTGCTGCGCGAAGCCTATCAGCTTTATGCCAAAGCCAATGCCGTTAACCCGGGGGCCTTCCCGGGCATCAAACGCATGGAGCGGCAGCTCATTGAAATGGCGGCAGAACTCTTTCACCTGCCCGCCCAAGACCCCGCCAAGGCAGGCACTTTCACCTCCGGAGGCTCAGAGTCCATCCTGCTGGCAGTGCTGGCAGCCCGCGAGCACTTCCGCCAAAAACGGCCCGGCAAACAGGGAGAAATCATCCTCTCGGCCACAGCCCATCCCACCTTCCACAAGGCAGCACATTACTTCGATTTGAAAATCGTCCAAACTCCGGTAAACAGCGCTTTTAAAACCTCCCCCGAAGCCGTGCAGGCACAAATCTCCGAAAATACGGCTCTGATTGTAGCCTCGGCTCCCTCCTTCCCGCAGGGCATCATAGACCCCATCGAAGAGCTGGGGCAAATCGCGCTGCAACACGACATCCCCATGCACGTGGATGCCTGCGTGGGCGGCTTCATACTCCCTTTTTTAAAGCGCGGCGGCGTCGAGCTGCCCGACTTTGATTTTTCCGTGCCGGGCGTTACTTCGCTTTCGGCAGATTTGCACAAGTACGGTTATGCTGACAAGGGGGCATCTCTTGTTTTATTCAGAGATTCATTCATGCGGCGCAACAGTTTTTTCACATTCACCTCCTGGACGGGCGGTTTGTACGGCTCGACCCACATCACGGGCTCGCGTTCCGGAGGGCCGGTAGCAGCGGCCTGGGCTTTGTTGCAGCACCTCGGCATGGAGGGTTACACCCGCCTTGCCATGCAGGCTTACACCGCCTGCCGGCAAATGCTCAGGGGCATTGAGCAATTTCCGGAGCTACAGGTTTTGGGCAGGCCACAGGCGACTCTTTTCGCCCTCGCCTCCGACAGCCTGAACGTCTATGAGCTGGCCGACGAGCTCAGTTTGCAGGGCTGGTACATAGACCGCCAACAGTCCCCGCCCAGCCTGCACTTCAACATCACGGCAGCCCATGAGACCGTTGTCGAGCCCTTTTTACAGGATTTGGCGAAAGCCATAGAAAAATCCAAAAAGCGCTCGGGAGGCTTCCGCCAAAAATGGCCCCTGCACCTGGTCAACGGCCTGCAACGCCTCTTGCCGGAGACCCTCTTCAGCAAGTTGCGCCACGGCCTCGCAAGCCGGCTCTCCGTGCCCAAAAGCGGCAGCCGCAGCGCCCCCCTCTACGGCATGACGGAAAGCCTGAAAAAAAGCGGGCAATTAGACGAGCTCATCAAAGATTTGTTGGAGTGAAAGCGGGCTTGCAAAGTTTCCGTATCTTCGCCCTCGGCAAAAGTTAAGATTTGGCGAAAGCCACCACAAAAGGCCGGCCCTGCGTTACATAAAGCACATAACCAGCACATCAGCTCATGAGAAA
>WGBN01000293.1 GCA_015494245.1 Saprospiraceae bacterium
ACACAGATTATAGGATTTCACAGATTTTTATTTGGGGTTAAACTGCTTACGTCTGTCACGCGTCACGATTGTCACGTTCGTCACGACCACCTTACTAAACAACAAACCAACGAAACACACTAAACGCTAAACACTAAACTGTCAATGCCTGAAATAGGTTGACCGCAAAATAAGTTAATTTTAACTAATTTTGAAACAAAACCTTTTTAGACATGAAGACAGCAAACAAACTCAAGCTTACTCCTGAAGAACGTCGTCACCGTCGCTTTAGCGAAGCCTTCAAACGTAAGAAGGTCAAAGAAATCGAAAGCGGGAAAACGCGCCCTGCCGATGTCCAAAAAGAGTATCAGGTCAGTGCTACCAGCGTTTATCGCTGGATCAACAAGTATGGCCAGGCAGCTCAAAAAGGCAGTAAAGTGCGCCTCGTGGTCGAAGAAGAAAGTGACACCAAAAAGCTCAGACAAAAGAGTGAAGAACTCAACCGGGCTTACAGAACCATTGGTGAAAAGCAAGTGGAAATAGACTACTTGAAGCGTTTGATTGAAATGGCCGAAGAACACTACGGCATTGAGATAAAAAAAAACTCTTCTACTTAGTCATACTGGACTTTCACCAAAGACATGAACAATTGCCTTTTCCGCTTAAACGGCTTTTTGATGCACTCCATATCTCCAAGCAGGCCTTTTATCAATGGCGTAAACGACACTTTATGAAAATGCAGGAACAAGCGACTTTAGAGGTCTTAATCTTCGAGCTTAGGGAAGATCATCCCACTATGGGCAGCAGGGATATGTACTATAAGTTACAGCCTCAAACCCTGGGCAGGGATGCTTTTGAACAGTTCTGTAAAGAGCTCAATCTAACCCGCAAAAAGCCCATAAAACGCTGGAAAACAACTGATAGCAGAGGGGTTATCCGCTTTGAGAACCTCCTCAAAGACCTCAAAATTACTCGCATCAACCAAGCCTATCAATGCGACATCACTTACTTTGAGGTCAATGGGGTGTTCTACTACATTACCCTCATTACCGACTGCTTTTCCAAGCGCATCGTAGGGCATAGTGTCTCAAAACGGCTCTTCACCGAGCAAACCACTTTGCCTGCTCTTCGAAGAGCCATTCGCACACGTCGCCAAGACGGCCTTTCCCTAAGTGGAGCTGTTTTTCATTCTGACGGAGGAGGGCAATTCTATGCTGAAAAGTTTATCGAACTGACCTCTAAAGAGAAGCTGATAAACAGCATGTGTAAGTACCCTTGGGAAAATGGAATCGTCGAACGTCTCAACGGCGTGATGAAAAATAACTATCTGCGCCATTGGAAGATTGAGTCCTTCCAGCAGCTGGTCAAAGCCGTTGACCGTTTTGTACAACTATACAACAATGAAAAGCCTCACGCTAAGTTAAAAAGAATGACGCCCATTGCTTTTGAAAAGTTGTATCTTTGTACAAACGCAAACCCCGAAACTTTTTAGCCCCATGGCTTGGGGGCCAAGTTCTTAAAGGGCTCTGGGTTCCCTTACGGGTGAAGCCCTTTAAGAACTCGGCCCCCAAGCTGGGAAACTTAAAACAAAAAATGTCAAATCGAAAAAAAATGAGAAAGTAAACGTTTAGTTAAAATAGTCAACGTCATTCAGGCATTTACAAACACTAAACGCTAAACGCTAAACGCTAAACACTAAACAAACAAACCAAACACCCCATAAACCCCTATCTTTACCCTCCAAAACCACCCGTTTATGCCCCAACAACTGACCTTTGCCGCGCTGACTGCCGATGAGCAGAAGCTTTTCACAGACTTGCTGGACTTCCTCTTTGACAAGCCTACCAATGAAGAAGCTATACAGTTCATTGAGGAAAAAGTACAGGAATACAAAGAGCCCAAGAATGAAAAGGAGGCTCTGGTATTGCTATTTCTGCAAGCCATCTGGCATTTCTTCACCTCGCAATACCACGCCACTACCACAGCCAACTGGGCGCAAGCTGTAGAACACATGGAAGAAGCCCACAGGCTCTTTTCAGCCATGCAAATGGAGGAGATGGTATCGCTGTCCGACATCATGCGGACGTATTACGGCGGCATCTTTGACATGCGCAGCAACAACCTCAAAAGCGGCCTGGAAAAGCAGGAAAAAGCCAGGCAAATGCTGGAAAAAGCCGGTGGGAGATACGCAAAAAACTACTCGGGCCTGATGCTGCACATGGACCCCGACATCTACTTTTCCCTGGCCCTGCAAGACCTGATGGGCTTACAACTGGACAGCGCCCAAATGCACATCAACAAGGCCTTTGATGCAGCCCAAAAAGCAGCCCGCCTCTATCCCGACAGCAGCCCCGAACAACACAACTGGCTGGGCATCGGGAATTATTACATGGCCTACTTCCTCTACGTCCGGGCTGCGTACCTCTTTAAAGAGCTGGAGTTTGACCATCCCGACTTTCAGTCAACCGCCCACTTTGACAAATATATCAAGCAAGCCATCCAACACCTCAACCAGGGGACGCTCAACAACAAAAACATCCTCAACCTCATGTATCTCGCAAAATCCATAAGCCTCCAATACAAAGTACAGGCCGAAGTGGCGGGAACCATGCTGAGCATCATGAAGAAGCAAACGCATACCCCTCCCGATTGGGCCGCACTCAAAACCCTCACCCAATCGGCCATACAACTGGCCACACAAATCGGAGAAAAAGGCATGGACCACATCCGCATCTGCAAAAGCACGCTGCGACAAATCAACAATGTCGAACGCCTCGCCGCCATCCACTGGAGTAAAGCCACCCTGAGTCAGGCACCCACACCCACCCAGGCCCGCGATGAGAAGCAGGCAGAACTCTCCAAAGAACTCATCAACCGTTGCCGCAAGCTCATCGCTTCCAACAAAATCAACGAAGTCTTTGAATTGCTCATCAACGAAATCAGCGAACCGCAATTGGTCAACAACATCATCCTCCAAAGCAGCCGCCTCTCTCAATTGGAAGAAGAACTCAACAGCGGCACACTCACCCGTGCCGATTTCCTCGCCGGAAAAAGTCAGATTGAGAAGGGGATTTTGGAAATGCTTACTTAGATACCCTCCACCAAAGCCCCCTCTTTCATGGCATAATCAGAGACGATGATCTCTGATACACTCCCCAGCTTCAAACTGCTGCTGATGAGGATAAAGGCCACGACCAGCAAGCGCGCCCGCTCAAGGGGGACGCCGGGGATGGCCTTTCGCTCTTCCAAAGTGGTGTGGAGGATGTGCTCGTACATATTCCAATAATCGGAAACGGACAGGCGAAAGTAAAGTTGCTCCTCGCGCGGCTGCCGCTTGAGCGCCTCGATCACATCGAAAGAGCCGGAAGCGCCTACCAGCGCTTGTACGGGATGCCGGCGCAGGGCCTCGGCCAGGGGAGTCAGTGTCTTTGAAAGGTAACTCTCCAAGCGGATAACTTCTTCGGGCAAAATGGGGTCGTGAGGCTGCAAGTCGTGATAGAGCACCGAGACGCCTATGGGGAAACTCTGCGCCCAAAAAATCTGCTCTTCATCGGCAATGATGTACTCCACGCTGCCACCGCCGATGTCCATGATCAATTTGGGGCATTTGCCGAAAGGCACAGCAAGACGCACGCCGAGAGAAATCAGGCGGGCCTCTTCATTTCCGTCAATCAATTCAATCTCTATGCCCGTCTCCTCCCTGACGCGGCTGATGAAATCGGAACCGTTGGAAGCCGTTCGCAAAGCTGCAGTGCCTATGGCCCGTACCTTGTCCACCGGCCCCTCGCGCTGCAAAACTTCCGCGAACTCGCGCAAGGCCTCCAGGCCCCTCTGAAAAGCGCTGTCGGCAATGGTCTCTACGCCCTTTTCGGCCAAGAGTACAAATTTGCGCAAGCGGCAAACTTCCTCCAAAGTGCCATCTGCATGAACCCTGACCAAGAGCAGGTGAAAAGTGTTGGAACCCAAATCTATGACCGCACGTAACTCTCCCACACTCATTCTTTTTTCTGTGGCTGCACCTTTACGTTCTTGC
The DNA here is from genome assembly GCA_015494245.1 of Saprospiraceae bacterium. Taxonomy (GTDB): domain Bacteria; phylum Bacteroidota; class Bacteroidia; order Chitinophagales; family Saprospiraceae; genus WGBN01. The sequence continues at coordinate 4,013 of WGBN01000293.1, forward strand.
TCATGTCCAGAATCTGGCCTATGCTGTTTTGGAAATAAGCCACGCCTCTGTCGGTCAGCAAATTGCCCCAGCGGGGTTTGCCCTTGTCGTCTATAAAGACAAAAAACTTACACTTATCTGAAAAATACAAATCCGCCTGAGCGTAGTTTTCACCGTCTATCTGAAAGAAAAGGCGACCGATGGCAGGTCCGCAGTCCGTGCGACGGGGAGCCGGCGCGGCAGCAATGATGCTGAGCATCTGGCGGATGCTGTTCGTATCGGTCATGCTCATGGAGGCGGGGAGGTTGTAATACAACACATCTAAGTAATCGCAATGCTCCCACAGATATTTGAGGCTGTCGAAAGAAAAACTCGGATACATATCCAC
>WGBN01000294.1 GCA_015494245.1 Saprospiraceae bacterium
ACCGAACCGATGTAACCGGCCGCGCCGGTTACGAGAATTTTTTTGTTCATTGTAGTACTTTGGTTTAGAAAGAATTCAATCCATTTTACGTAACAATGGTTCATTAAGCTTTTGGCCACCTGCTTCTTTTGAAAAACAGGCTATCAAATTGAACCGGTTTAATCCGCGAAAATCCGCCGCACCCGCGTGAATCCGCGTTCTATTGAGGCATTGCTGCCTGGCATCAATAGCCAATAGAACCTACCTGCTACTTCATTTTCTTAGCCGGCATACCGACATAAACACCTGATTCTTCGATGTTCTTCGTAACGACGGCTCCCATGCCAATGATGACCTCATCGCATACGCTCAGGCCCTGGCGGATGGTAGAGCCGTTGCCCCAGTACGTGTGCTTCCCGATGACACAACTGCCGCTGATGTTCACCGCCGCTGTCGTAGTCGTATAATCGCCAATGATGCAGTCATGCCCCACAGAAGTCATGCAATTCAAGTGCACTTGCTTGCCGATTTTCACATCAGCCGTAACAATGCTCTGTGCGCATATGATGCAGCCTTCCCCGATTTCCAACCAGGGCGCCAGATTAGCAGCCGGATGGATCAGGCTTTCGTACTCCGTTTCCGCCGGCAACTGCCCCACCACTTTTTCGCGAATCTTAGAACTGCCGATGGCAATGGTCGCCGTATGGGCCGTAGGGTCGAAGCGAGACTGCGGCCATACGGGCACGCCCAGCATCTCGCGCTCCCGCCAGTCGGCATCAGGCTCCATAAAACAGGCCACCTCATCAAGGCGCCCCAAATCGTGAATCAACCAAAGCACCTCCTTGGCAAAGCCACCGGTGCCGATGATGCAAATTCGTTTTTTCATTGGATGAAGCTTTTATGTGTTCAGAAATAAAAAAGAGGAAAGGGTCTCTTAGCGTCTTTGCGAGAAACATAAACGGAGAAATTAGTTTTTTGAATTTCTCGCGAAGACGCTAAGAGGTGGTTAGTTCTTTTGCATTGCCGGATGTAAAGCCTTTAGCACGTTTTTTGGGAATAGCTATTCTTTTTAAGACGCTAAAGCTTGGGGATTCCGGTTGAAAGATGGTCTTTTGAAGCTATCTGCAGTTTTCAAACGAAGAGTTTCTTAGCAAGTGAGTTAAGCTTTTTAGCGTCTTAAAATCCCAAGCAAAGTAGAGGAAACTGATTTGTTTCACTGAGACGAAAAAATCGTAGAGAAAAAAGCTTCTTCGCGTCTTAGCGCGAAACAAAAACAACATACAAATAAACATCAACCCCACTACTCCCTCCCAACTACCCCCTTCAAAGCTTCCAGGTACTTTGCAGCCAGCAGCCTGCGATCGAAATGCTCTTTGGCATAGCGATAGCCCGAGTCTCCCATTTTACGCCGTTGCTCGCCGGACTCTTTGAGCAGCACTTCGCGTATGCTTTGGGCGAGAAGGGCGGGATTTTCCGGCTCTACGTAATGGCCGCACTGCGCTTGCCCGACCACCAACTCCCGCGATACGCCGTCTATCAGCAAGAGGATGGGTTTGCGGCAGGACATATAGTCGAAGGTCTTGTTCGAGTAAATGGTCTTGAAGGTGTCGCACTTCTTCAAAACCGACATGCCGTAATCGGCGGCAAGGATGTATTTAAATACCTCCGATTTGGGTACGATGGGGATGAACTGCACGTTCTTCAGCCCCCGCTCCTTCACGGCTTTCTGTAAAGCGGGCTTGCGCATCCCGTCTCCGACCAGCACAAACAGTACTTCGGGCCGGTCCTGCAAAAGCTCGGCGGCATCTATCAACTGCATCAGTCGGTTAGCCACCCCATGAGCACCGACGTACAGCAAGACGAGTTTGCCCTCCCAGCCCATCTTTTGCCGAAAGGCAAGGGCATCAAAGCCCTCTGCCGTCTGCTCTGCCAACGAAAAATCGGCAGCGTTGGGAAGCAGTAGGATTTTGCCAGGCGACACGCCTTTTTGTTCCACCAAAGTTTGCCGAAAGGCAGGAGTCAAAACAGCCACCAAAACGGCCTTGCGATACAAATGCGACTCCAAAGCATAGGCCAGGCGAATGGCCAATTTGTTGTTCAACACCCCCGTATCTATGGCCGACTCCGGCCACAAATCGCGCACCTCAAAAACCATGGGCGTGCGCTTCAAAAGCGACAACAAACGCGCCGTGATGCCCACAAACAAAGGGGGAGAGGTCGCCAAAATCAAATCGTAACCTCCGCCGGCGTAAAACAAACCGGCATACAAAGCCGAAAAAACAAAGGAAAAATACCCCCATAAACGCCCCAAAAAACCCCACCCATAAGCCGCCGAAACATGACAGCGAATCACCCGCCGCCGCCCGGAAAGCTCATGCACATAGACGTATTTGCCGCGATAACGCTCGGGCTTGCGCCCCGTAGCGTGATGCACCATGCCGGCCAAAATCGTCACCTCACAGCCGGCCTCCTCCCACAAACGAGTCATCTCGTTGAAACGGGAACCACCGCCGTCTTCAGGCTCTAAAAAGTTTTGATGGATGAGGAGGATTTTCATGTCGGTTGTCGGTTGTCGGTTGGAAAATCGCTAATCCTCGTTCGACATTCATCATTCAACTAAAATTCTCGTAATGAAGCCACCCTCCGCCTCAAAGTAAAAGGCCGGGGCGGGTTCCTTTTGCGCATAAGTGGGGGAGTACCAGCCTTCCACGAATACAGGCTCCAACGGACGTCCGGAAGTATCCGCAGCAGTAATGTTCACAGAGAAGGGGAGATGGGGCGCGGGATGCCAGTACTGCCGCAAAGGGAGGCCCGTGCTGTGAACAATCCGGTCTTCGACCAGCCACTCGGGGCGGCCCTTGTATTTGGTCACGCGGCGCCGGTGGCGGATGCCTTTTCCCATTTGCCGAAAGGCCTCTATCTCTCCTTCAAAAATCCAGGCGTCTTTTTCTTCCCTCCAGCTTGCCGAAAGTGCACGGCTCCAATGCAGCCAGATGAAACGAGGTCCTTTTAACATTTGATCCTCATCGCCCAGAGTAAGCGTATTGTGGGAAGCGCTGCCGTTGAAGTAACGCACCCACTTCGCCTCTGTGTGGTACCTGTAGCTGCCCGCATCGCGCAGGATGTTGTACCCCTGAAACCAGATGTCCAGGTGCAAATTATCGGCCTGTGCCGGGCGATGCCTGAACGAAGCAGCCCGCACAACCGTCATGCCCTGCGGCTCGCGCAAGAGGTAAAGCCCGCCCTGCGGAAAAGAACGAACGGTTCCCTCCCCGCTTTGGGCAGCCTCCCTTCGGATCTCTTCCCGCTTCACGCCCAGCCAGGCAGCTTCTTCCTCCCAGGGGCCGGCTTCGTAGGGGCTGCTTCCCCGCAAAAGCAGATGCAAGGTACATAATTGCGGACGAAAATCGGCATATTCACAGGAGCTCAGCTTGAAAAAAAGCGCTCCGTCATTGGCGCCGTATTGCGGCAAGCGGCCACCGGCTTTGTCCTGAAAGGCAAGCAGAAAATCCAGACTGTGCTCCATGCGCTCACGGACTTTTTCAGGAACCTCTTCCCCATGTGTCGCCACCAAAGCCAGATAGCGGCAGAGCAATTGCACCACCACCCGATGATAGTTGTGCGAATGCTGCAAGTAGCTGCCATCTTCGGCTATTTGAAACAGAATTTCGCACTCCAACCAAGCCTTTCCCAGCTTTCGCCAAATGCCCGCACGCGGCAAAAAGGGGTACAGCAAGCCGCCTTCGTAAAGGGCCAGCGCCTCTGCCATGGCGTGGTTGTTGCGCACGGCAATTTGAGAGAATTTCCTGTTTTTCTCTATATGATCCAACTGCCAGCTAATGTAGTGCATGAGGCGCGCAAAGCGCTCTTCAGTCAGGCTCGGATGATGAGCGTAGTAGGCGAGGGCCAGGTTCCAATTCATCAGGCGCAGGGCAATTTCCTGGCTACAGCGGTATTGAGGCCCGATGTTGAGCGGATTGGCATCCATCCAGTCGTCTATCAGGGAGAAGACTTCCTCACCCAGGTCTTCGCCACTGTGGCAATCCCAACGTATCCATTCGCCCAGCCAACTAAAACGCGAGAGCTCCCAGACGAATTTAATATCTCCCGCTTCGGCAGAGAAATCTCCTATCTCCGTCCAATGGCGCTTACCCTCGTAGCGGAATCCGCTGTCGGGATTCAGCAGCCAATCGGGGGGCGTACCCAACTCGTATTCCCCAGCCGAGAAAAACTGCCAACGGCCCAGGCGGGCGTGTGCTACCCGCTCTCCCAGGGCCTCAAGCGAATCACTGGCAACAGCCGCAAAGGCCTCTCTCTGCCCCGGGAAAAAGAAAGCCGGCTGCTGCTTCCGCCAGGCCTCCAGGCTAATATACGTCTCCCGCGCGGGCGCCGCCGGAAAGCGGTGCCTCCACAAGCCCAGGCGCAACTGCAATGCATACCTCAACCTGAAGAAGAGGTAGCGGGGCCCCATGTTTTTTAATATGTGAAAGAAAAGGGACAAGGTGTCGGGCTTTGAGCCCAGGGCTGACGCCCTGGGCTACCGAAATATCGCCCCTACGGGGCTTTTGCTAATGTTCCTACAAAACCAGGGGCTTACGCCCCAGGCTACCAAGGTATCGCCCCTACGGGGCTTTGCCAGCTCAGGGTAACACCCTTCGGCTTCGCTCAGGGCAGCGCCTTTGCATTTTCGCGGGTGGCCATTCCCCCCGCTTTGGGGGGCCAGGGGGGCGCGCAGGCCAGGAAAATGCAAAGGATTCACGAAGCCATTCTCCGCTCATCACGTTCATCACGCCCACCAATTCCCCCGCTTTCACCAATTTCACCAACCGATAACACCCCCTCACTTCAATAAAACATCTTCAAAAACCACCTGCTCCGGCCCTGTCCAGCGGCGGCAGTAGATGGTGTAATCGCGCCATTTGAGTTTGTCTTTGGGGCCTGCTACCCGATCGGGTTTATCGCCTCTGTGTACGATGGCTGACTCGGGCACATGTACCCACATATTGGCCTCGCACACAAAGCCGGAGGGTGTGCTGAGTCCTTCGACAGGCCGGCGGATGTCTTTGAAGATGTTGTAGCGCATCTCGTGCCGGCTCTGCTTCTTGTGGACGAACAACAACTGCTCTGCCTTGCAAACGGTATTGTACTCCACGCGACAGGGGGCGATGAGCTTCAAGGCCAGGCCTATTTGTGGGCGCTTTACACTGTGGCGGATGTCATAGATGAGGTTGTTTTCTATGGTGATGTTTTCGACTTTTTCGCCGGGCTTCTTGGGGTTGTCTCCAAAGACCACGATGCCCTGGGCAGTGTTAAAAATGATGTTGCCCTTGATGAGGATGTTGGAGGCTTGGCGGTGCAACAAAATGCCCACGCCGGTGCTTCCACTGCCTCCGCAGCTCTGGTCGGTGGGGCGAAAGCCCCATATTCTGTTGTTGAGAATGCGTATTTGGTCTTCGGGCCTGGTAGATTTGGTGCCCACTTTGATGTCTAAGCCGTCTTCGGCGCAGGCCCACTCGCCATCGCTTTTTTGAACGTAGAGGCGGGGTTGAATGTAAATGTCGTTGTTTTCGATAACCGTTGCCGGCACGCTGCCCGTTTGCGCATTGGCTGCCCGGTTGCCCTTGCGCGGCACGTTGTAGAGCAGGCCCACAGCATCAGACAGGTTGTAAAATTCATTACCCACGATCAAATTGCCCCTTGCCTCCTCTCCCTCGCGGGCGCTGATGACAATGCCGCCCATGTCAACACCCACGCCCTCTACCTTGTCGCGAAAAACACAGCGCTGGATGAGGTTGTGGTTGGCCTGCAAAATGCGTATGGCAGCCAGGCCCAAAAACCGCTCAAAGAGGCAATAGTCTATGATGTTGTAATCAGAGCCGGGTTTCATTTTGCTGGTCAGGCCGCCCTGCAAGCCCCGCTTTTTAGAAGCCTTACCCCGAAACGTCAGCCCGTGTAAAACCCAGTAATCAGCCCCTGCCGTCTCAAAGGATTCCAACAACACCTCCCGCTTGGCATCTCCCGACATGTGTACGGGATGAGGCGGATCATAAGGCCTGCGCGACTTCGGGTCGTAATAGCGCAAAATCCGCCGCGCCCGGGCCGAGCCCGAACGCTTCAGTACCAACGGCCCCCAACTTCTGTAGTCGCCGGGCGTGATGAGGAAATAACTCCAGCGGCCATCGTTGATGCCGGCTTCTTTCCAGGAAGAAGCACTCTCCGGCGTAATGATACGCACATCACCAAGCGTGTGGGGAGGCTTACCTTCCGGAAAATCCAACATCGGCAAATCACTGCCGTAAACGCTACGAGGAAACCAAGCCCCGCTCTCGCCCAAAGGCAGGCGCTCTACCTCGGGCCAAAAGCCCCAAGCATCAACAGGTCGCTTGCCGGCAGGAATGGGCTCTTGCTTCTTCTGCAAGGAAGGATGCAAGGCCTCTCCTTCTCCCGTCTTCTGCGCCTTGCAGGCACCAAGCAGGAGGAAAATGAAAAAAAGAATGCTATTTTTCATACCATAGATTCATTCAATGGTTATTAAGTTTTTGACCACCTGCTTCCATCAGAAAACAGGCTACCAAGTTGAACCGGTTTAAACCCGCGAAAACCCGCGTCATCCGCGTTCTATTGGCTACTTGATGTCATTCATTTCACCCAAAACTCGCCCTGCTCACGGCAAAAATTTCCTCGGCAGACATCAGGGGGGCGCCGCCTTTCAGGAGGAATTCGGTCAGGCGGCGGAATTGTTCTGCATGGCCTTTGTCCAGGCGCGAAGAAGCAGAGCGAAAGCCCTTAAAGCCATAGCCATACAACTTGCGGAAGTTGTCTAAGATGAGCGTTTTCCCTTCGCTATGGACTTCCACCCGCTCTTTGGAGTAGGCCTTACTTCCCGTAGAGAAGTAATGCACCGAGCCGATATCGCCATTGACAAATTTGAGTGAGATTGTGGCGCTGTCTGTATTCGGCCCGGGGTGGCGGCCGAGGCGGTCTATGTGTGCCTCTGCGATCAGACTGCCGCTGAGGTATTGCAGCAAATCAATCAGGTGGCAGGCCTCGCCGACGATGCGCCCGCCGCCCTGCTCCATGTCGTGTACCCAGCTATCGGGAGGGATGTAGCCGGCATTCATCACGGCCACCATGGTTTTGGGGCTTGACGCGGGCAGGAGTTCCTTCATCTTTTGCACCAGCGGAGCAAAACGCCGGTTGTACCCCACCATCAGAGCAGAAGAACTCTCCTTCAGCAGTTTTTCCAGCATTTCTACTTCTTCGAGGCGAATGGCCGGGGGTTTTTCCACAAAAACGTGCTTGCCGGCCCGCAAGGCGGCGGCGGCCATAGGCGCATGCAGGTGATGGCGCGTGGCAACCACCACCAATTTTACTTCCGGGTCTTGTAACACGGCCTCGTAATCCGTTCCGGAAAAGGGAATGTCAAATTTTTTGGCCAGATGCGTTCCACTGAGACCGGCCGCGCTGATGAGGTGCTTCACGGGCATACCTGCCTTTTTCAGCAGGGGCAAAATCACCCGCGAGCTGAAGTTTCCGGCTCCCACTACGGCACAAGCACCTCCCGGAGGAGCGATGTAGTCGGTTTGCAGGCGCAGGCTGTGCTGAGCAGGCACAGGCTCCGAGGGGTATTCTAAGAGCGAGGCCAGTACTTTCCGGTCGCTGATGCGCTCATAGACCTGCTCGCATTTGCCGAAAGGCACAATCTGAGAAACCAAGCGAGCGGGATTCAACTTTCCGGCCTGCAGCATCTGCAAGACCGCCTCAAAATTGCGCTTTTCCGTCCAGCGCACATAGGGCAGGGGGTAGTCGCGCCCGCGCAATTCGTAGTCTTCGTCATAGCGACCCGGGCCATAGGAGCAGGAAACCTGAAAGCTGAGTTCTTTCTCGTAAAAATCCGAGCGGCGCAGGTTCAAATCCACCACGCCCACCAGCACGATGCGGCCGCGCTTGCGACACATTTGGGCGGCCTGGTGCATGATTTCGTCATTTTTGGCGGAAGCCGTAATAATCACCCCGTCCACACCGGCATCCCGATGTCTTTGGGCCGCAGCAAAGGGTGAGCTATGCCTTTCGGCAAATGCAACCACGTCTTCCCCGCTCCCCGCCCTGAAGGGAATGACGCCCATCGCCTCCGCCAGTTTCAGGCGCTCCGGCTCGGGGTCAACGCCTATCACGCGGCAGCCATTGGCCAGCAAGAGCTCGGCCGTCAGCAGGCCGATGAGGCCCAGACCCATCACGCAAAAGGTTTCGCCCAGTGTGGGATTCAACAGGCGAATGCCCTGCAAACCTATGGCTCCCAAAACCGTGAAGGCCGCATCTTTGTCGTCCACGCCCTCGGGAATGCGGGCTGCCAGATTTTCAGGCACGCAAACCCACTCTGCATGAGGCCCGTTGGAAACCACGCGGTCGCCCACGCTAAAACCCTGCACACCCGCACCCACTTCCTCCACTACGCCCACGTGGCAGTAGCCCAAGGGCATGGGCTGGCCCAGCTTGGCAAACACCGCCTCCAAAGTAGGCCGCAGGCCCTCGGCCCTGATTTTATCGAGCACCATCTGTACTTTCTCCGGCTGCTGCCGGATTCGCGACAGCCAGCCGGCTTTGCCAAACTCTACCAACATCCGCTCCGTACCCGCCGAAACTAAACTGTAGCGCGCACGAATCAACAAATGCCCGGGCCGCACGACCGGCACGGGGACTTCCTCCAGGCGGGTTTTGCCTTGTTTTAGGTCTTGTACTACTT
>WGBN01000295.1 GCA_015494245.1 Saprospiraceae bacterium
GCCTGTAGCTTGCGGTCGCCAAAAAAGCCGGCTATGCCACCGAGAAAAATGCCGATCAAAGAGGCCAGCCCCATGGAAATGATGCCTACCAACATGGCTACCCGCGTGCCGCGAATCATGCCCGCCAGCAAATCCCGCCCCAGTTGGTCCGTCCCCAGCCAGTGGCGGAAGCGCAGGGAGGGTACATCCTGCTTTTCAAAAGGCCCTCTGAAACGGCTGTTGCGGGCATCTAAGTCGGAGGCCGCATAGGGCACAGGGGGCCAGAGCACAGATTCGTACTTCAACTGTTTCCAATGGCCTTCCTGCAACTCCTCCGGCCAGCTCTGCCAGCCCAAAGCTACGGCATAGGAGCGCAGCACGGGGAAGTAAGTTTTGCCCCCATAGCGGCAGTACAGGGGTTTGTCGTTGGCCAAAAAGTCGGCGAAAAGAGCAATGAACAACAAAAATGCCAATAACCACAGCGCCCGGCGCGAAGAGCGATGCCTGCGCAGGTGTGCCCAAAGTCGGGGTTTGTTTGCGTTTGCGCTGTTCATCTCGTTCGTTTTTTGCCAAATTTTACGCGCGGGTCGGCCCGGGCATACAGCAGGTCGGCTACGAGTAGTCCCAGCATGGTGAGCAGGGCGCCAAAGAGGAGCACGGCAAAGACTACGGGCCAGTCGGCGCGCAAGATGGATTCAAACATCAAAAGCCCCATGCCCGGAATGGCGAAAACCTGCTCCACCACCACCGAGCCCGCTATGGAAGCGGGGATGATGGAGGCGATGACCGTAATCAACGGAAACAGGGCATTGCGAAAAGCGTGCCCCCACACCAGTTTGCGTTCGCTCAGACCCCGCGCGCGGGCGGCCAAAATGTATTCGCTGCCGAGGGCTTCAATCATACTGCCCCGCACCTGGCGGGCGATGAAAGCCAGGATGGGGTAGGTCAGGGTGATGATGGGCAGCAGCAGGTGTTGGCCGCGCTCGACAAAGCGCTCCCAAAAAGGCGCGGAGAGCGGCAAGTCGCCCAGACCCGGCCCGGGGAACCAGTCGAGCCAAGTCGCGTAATAAGAGGTCGTCAAAAAAACGAGCAAGAGCGTAGCCGTCCAAAATCGGGGCAGAGCGTACAGTCCGAAGAGCAGCAGGCCGGCGCGTCGGTCAAAGCGGCTGCCGGCTTTTACGGCCATGCGCACGCCGAGAGGTACGGCTATGGCAAAAGCCAGGGCAAAGGAAATGAAGTTGAGCAGGAGCGTCCAGAAAAGACCGTGCCGGATTTTTTCCGATACCGGCTGATGGTCATAGTACGATATGCCCAAATCGCCCTGCAGCAGTGAGCGCAGCCAGTGGTGATAGCGATTGTCGAAGCCATGCCAACGCAGTGCGGGCGTGTACAAGGCGCGGAAGTTGTGTCCGGATTGCATTTGCCGAAAGGCAGCAGAAAGGGCTTCTTTGGCTTTCGCCAAATGAACGCCGGCGGAATCTTCAGATGCCTTTTGCAAATAACTCAGGCGGTTGGCAATTTCTTCTAAGCGATCGCTTTTGTCGAGGGCGTCTAAGAGCGCTCTTTGCTCTGTGCTCAAACTGTCGTACAGCCTGTGTTGCTCGTCTAATGTTTTTTGCCATTGCTGCACGGCGGGCCAGTTGCCGGTTTGGGCAATCAGGCGGCGAAGTTTTTGGCGGCGGGAGAGCGGCAGTATTTTGTAAAGGGTGTCGGGATAGGCACGGGCTTGCAGAGCGAAATAAAAGGCCGGTTTGTCGAAGTTGTGTTGCCTTGCGCAGAGCAGGTAGTCCTCCTTGCTGAGGGTGCCCGAGTTGTCGCCGAGGCAGCTTTGCTCTACGGGGTCGCCCGGGCCGGCTTCGCTCAGGGCAAAGGCGAGCAGGCTGACCAGCCAGGCCATGGGGATGAAGAGCAACAGCCGTTTTGCGAGGTAGAGCAACATGGGGCATAGAAGTGCTCCGGCAGGCCATGAAGAGCCTTGCCGGAGGTCTGTTTACTGAGGTTCGTCTTTGAGCCGGTAGAGCATGGGGTAGTAGCTTGGCGGCACATAAGAGGTGAAGGCATCGAAGCGCCGGTGTATGGCGATGCGCGAGCGGGCCGTCATGATGTTGATGATGGGCTGGTCTTCGTAAATCATGTGTTGGAATATTTTGTACAACTTATCGCGTTTTTTCTTGTCGAGGGTGCGGTTGATTTCTTCGATGAGCTGGTCGCTTTCTTCGTTGCCGAAGAAGGTGCGGTTCATGCCACCGGCCTGGCTGCTTTGGGTATGCCAGATTTGGGTGAGGTCGTCGAGTACGGGTTGATAGCTGAGGGCGCCGTTGGCCAGTTCGTATTCGCGGGCATTCATGGCCTGGCGCCAGGCTTTGAAGTCGAGGATTTGGATGTTGATTTTGACGCCGGCTTTTTGGGCGTTTTCCTGGAAGAGCAGAGCGATTTGCTTGCTGGGCTCATTGGGTGTAACGAGGAAGCTCAGTTCCATTTCGACCTTTTGGCCGTTGATTTTTTTGTCCACAATGCCGTTGCCGTCGGTGTCCATCCAACCGGCTTCGCTGAGGAGCACTTTGGCCTGCTCGATGTCGAAGGGAATGGGCTTGAGGTCTTTGGCGTAGTAGTCTTTGCCCGGGAAGATGGGGGAGCTGACGGGCTCTCCCAGGCCATAGAAAACATCTTGGATGATCTGTTGGGTGTTGAGGAGATGGGCCAGGGCCCGGCGCACTTTGGGGTCATCCAATTTGGGGTTTCGGGTGTTTATATAAATGAAGTAATGCCTGAGCGTGAGTGGCGCTTCGAAGGAATAGATTTGATTGAGTTTGGGGTCATCGCGCATTTCGACGAAATCGCGGGGGTCGAGCAGGTCGGCGATGTCAATTTCTTGGCCCTTGATGAGGGTGGCTGCGGCAGTGGGGTCTTTGATGGGTTTGATGGTGATGCGGGGAGGGTAGGCGCAGAGCAAGTCGTTTTCCGGACAAAGGGCATCGCCCCACCAGGGGTCTTTTTTGACGAAGACGAGGCGCTGGCCTTCGCTCCATTCTTCGAGGCGGTAGGGGCCGGAGCCGCCAACCTGCTCCGGAGCGCGGTTGTTGGCGTCTGAGGTAAAGGATTTGGCGAAAGCCTGCAAGTGCTCATCCTCTTCGAACTGCTTGCGCAGCTCGGGATTCATCAGGTCTTCGAGGCTGTAGTTGCGCATGATGCCTTCGGGGTCGAATTTGTATTCCGGCATGACCGGCAGGATGTTGGTGATGACCTCTTCGGCCAGGATGTAGGGGCGTTTGGTATAGACCGAGAAGTGGCGTGGATTTTCGGGATCTATTTCTACGCGATCGAGGAAATCGAGGTAGGGCCTGAAAATGGAGGCGGGGATGTGGGGATTCATGATCAATTTGAGGGTGAAGAGGTAGTCCTCGCCGGTAACGGGCTTGCCATTGTCCCAGACGGCTTTGGGGTGCATGTCGAAATCGTAGCGAACGCCACCGTTTTCGAGCATCTCTATGGCCGGTTTCTTTTCTAAAAGCTGGGGCTTGAGTTCGCCGCTGCGGGGGTCCATGTCTTCGAGAAACTGGTAGAGATAGCGCTGGGCCGTGGTGGAATAGGCGTCGAAAGCCATGAGCGAATTGAGCCCTGAAGGCTCCTGAGGCATGCGAATGAGGATGTCCTGCCCGCTGCGCTTCCATTTTGCGGTGGAGCGCTCGTTTTGGCAGGCGGAAAAGAGCAGTACAGAGAGTAAGAAAGCGAGAGGAAACAGCTTGTTCATGTGCGTATTTTAATGTGGTTGAGAGACAAAGATAACCATATTTTTCGGCTTAAAATTCGCGCAAAATCACTATCTTTGCAGAATGAAAGAAAAGGAAATCAAAAAGACCCAAAATGCCCAATACGACGCCGGTAACATCACGGCGCTGGAGGGCTTGGAGGCGGTGCGCATGCGCCCCGCCATGTATATAGGTTCTACGGACGTGAAAGGCCTGCATCACCTCGTTTGGGAGGTGGTGGACAACTCCATAGACGAGCATCTCGCCGGCCATTGTACGCGGGTGGACGTGGTCATTTTGGCTGACAATTCCATTCGCGTCAGCGATGATGGTCGAGGCATTCCCGTCGGGCGTCACGAGAAGCTGGGCAAATCGGCCCTCGAAGTCGTCATGACGGTGCTGCATGCCGGCGGTAAGTTCGACAAAGACACTTACAAGGTCTCCGGCGGTTTGCACGGGGTGGGGGTCTCTTGCGTGAATGCCCTTTCCGTGCATTTGCTGGCAGAAGTGCACCGCGACGGCAAGGTCTATCAACAGGAATACGAGCGCGGCAAGCCGCTGGGCGAGGTGAAAGTTGTGGGCGAAGCTGAGGATACGGGCACCATCATCACCTTTAAGCCCGACGGGCAGATCTTCGAAACCCTGGAATACAAATACGAAGTGCTGGCCAACCGCCTGCGCGAACTGTCTTACCTGAACAAGGGCCTCACCCTCACCCTCACCGATGAGCGGGAAAAAGACGAGGAAGGCAATTTCCGCAGCGAGACCTTCTATTCCGAAGGAGGTCTGGCCGAATTTGTACAGTATCTGGACGAAACGCGTACCCGCTTGCTGGAGCAACCCATACACATCACGGGTGGAGAAGAAAACGTGCAGGTCGAAGTGGCCATGCAGTATAACACCTCTTATACGGAGAACGTCTTCTCCTACGTCAACAACATCCACACCCATGAGGGCGGTACGCATGTGCAGGGTTTCCGCCGCGCCATCAACCGCCTGTTTAAGCAATATGGGGAGGAAAACGGCTACTTTAAAAAGCTGAAATTTACCATTGCCGGCGAAGACTTCCGCGAGGGACTCACGGCCGTGGTCTCCGTCAAGGTGCCGGAGCCGCAGTTCAAAGGCCAGACCAAAGGCGAGTTGGGCAACTCGGAGGTCAACGGCATCGTCTCCCGCATCGTGGGCAAGCGCCTCAGCTACTGGCTGGAAGAGCACCCCAATGAGGCCAAGCGCATTATAGACAAGGTCATCCTCGCCGCTACGGCCCGCCACGCTGCCCGCAAAGCCCGCGAGTTGGTACAGCGCAAAAATGTGCTCACCGGCAGCGGCCTGCCCGGCAAGTTGGCCGATTGCTCTTCCAAAGACCCCAACATCAGCGAGCTCTTCCTCGTGGAGGGAGACTCGGCAGGCGGCACGGCCAAGCAGGGCCGCGACCGCAACTTCCAGGCCATCATGCCGCTGCGGGGCAAAATCCTCAATGTGGAAAAAGCGCTGGAACACAGAATTTACGAAAACGAAGAAATCAAAAACATCTTCACCGCCCTGGGCGTAACCGTTACCGAAGACGAAAACGGCCAGCGCGTGCTCAATATCGAAAAGCTGCGCTACCACAAAGTCATCATCATGTGCGATGCCGATGTGGACGGCAGCCATATCGTTACGCTCATCCTCACCTTCTTCTTCCGCTATATGCACAAGCTGATCGAAGAGGGCTACGTCTATATCGCGCAGCCACCCCTCTACCAGGTGCGCAAAGGCAAGCAGTTCCGCTATTGCTGGAACGATGAAGAGCGCAACGAAGCCATCCGCCTCTATGCCGACGGTGGCAATCCCGACTCCGTCAAGGTACAGCGCTACAAGGGCCTGGGTGAGATGAATGCCGAACAACTCTGGGAAACCACCATGGACCCCGACAGCCGCTTCCTCAAACAGGTAACCATAGAAGATGCCATGGAGGCCGACCGAGTCTTCTCCATGCTCATGGGCGATGAGGTGCCCCCGCGCCGCGCATTCATCGAGGCCAATGCCAAATATGCGAATGTGGATGCGTAGGGGTGGGGGGAGCTGTGTTTTCCTTCAAAGCCTAACGAAAGGATCGGGGAGCCGACGAAGGAGGATCCCCGAGCCGGCCCCTTAGGTTAAGCGAGTTTTCAAGAACCGGCCTCATAACTCTACTCCCAAGACAGCATTTCTTTTCTTTCCAATTTAAAATTATTATGAAGATCTATAAAAACATCAACACCTCCTAACATTTCAAGTATGATGTGTGTTGACAACCAACTTGATTTACCGTTTAAATAAGCTAAATAAGATGAATACTTCCAGTCCTTATAATGTTTTCCTAAATGATGGTGAATTACGTTATGATGAATATAACACAATTGATAAACAAGCCTACCTTCAGTCTTAAGTAATACACGCTTAGTTGCCTCATCAAACAAAGGTCCTTTTTTGTTTTCCACATTATTCTTCTTAATCGCTATGCCGCTAAACATCCTCGCTAATTGATGTTCCAAAAAGAAATTGATATTGCATTCTCCCGAAAGATATTTTCGCGCAGCAATCGTTTTCTCAGTAGAAACATCAATTTCATCAGGCTCTTTCACTCTTACAAGAAAATGAAAGTGATTTGGCACCAAACAATAAGCAAAAGTAACAAAGTACCTGTGAAAATATTTTCGATATCTTTCCAAAAAGCTTACATAGTCACTCTCGGAACTAAACAGGCTCCTTCCTTTTGCAGTGCGATTATAGATATGATAAACCCCTCCATAATCAAGGTAGTCTCTTTGCTTTCGTAACATTGTATTTTTTTATGGCGATTAAAATCTATAAAGGTGCAAAATTAGCGACAAATTTCAAAACAGACAATCAAAGTCCAACCAA
>WGBN01000296.1 GCA_015494245.1 Saprospiraceae bacterium
GGTGAAGATAAACTCTCCGATAAAAATCCAGGCAGTGATGACCGGCCCGAGCAGAAAGTAAGACAGTACGTTAAAAATCAGGAAGCCAATGATGGTGTACTTATACCACAGGGGGCTGTTCCCCAGAAAATTCTTGAGCATGCTTAGGTGTTTGAGTTGGAAGTTTGTCTAATTGGAGTGTCGCGCCTTCTTGCTTAAGTCGGGGTTGAAGACCAGGGCAAACTGCAGGTACCACTTACCAAAGTCATTGACTTGCTGGTGGAGCAGACCCACCTGGAGGTTGCTTGTCCGGTTAAATTGATACCCCAAAGCTCCATAGAGCCTGTTTCTGTCAAAGAAAGTCTTTTTGCTGTTGACAAAAATTTCGTCATAGAGGCCGAGGAAGATGCTTCCGGCTTCTATTTGCTTGCTGTTTAGCGGGATGAAGAGCATGAGGCGGTATCGAAATCGGCTTCTGAAATCGTTGTTTACCCATCGCTGTTCGACGCGATAGCGATGTTCAAATTTCAGAGGGCCAATTCTGTTGTTTAAAATGAACTGTTGCCAAATGCGGTGCTCGGTTGATTCGGGCGGCTTCTGCGGTGATTCAAACTCGTAGGAGGCTATATAAGCATAGCCAGCCGAAGCAAAAGCCTCTTTGGAAAAGTGGTAGTTGAGGCCGGTTCGCAACAGCAATTGCTCAACCTCATTGGGGATGATGGTGTGGTTTCTGTATTGGACTTCGGTGTGAAGGCTAAATTTTTCGCTTAGCTTATTCATGCCGAAATACATCATCCAATTGCCCGCGCCCCCTTCCTGAGCAAGAAGGGAGACGGGCAAAAGGATGAGCAAAAAAGCGCCTCGAAAGGCTGCAGCACTAAAACTCATGAAGAATGTATTTTAGTTAGAGGAGTGTTCGTCTTTCACATTGGTTTTAATCCAGGCCAGGCACTCGTCAAAGGTGTCAAAAACATGCTCGGGTGGGATGAGGTCCGGGATGATGTCAATGCGTTCGAGCATGTATCGGGGTTGGCTGAGTATGCCGACGAGCAGGACTTTTTTTCCGCTGTTGATCAGGTCTATCAGTACGTCTTCCATGGCATACAGTCCCGATTGGTCTATGTATTGCATTCTGTCCATGCGAATGATGACGACAGATGCCGTTGGGGGGATTTGTTGAGCCAACTGCTGGAAATCGCTGGTAGAGCCAAAGAAGAGAGGGCCTTTGATGTGCTTGATATAAACCTCTTCCTTGAGGTTTTTTGGAAAATCGGCTTCATCAGCCCAGTTCTCTTCTTCATTCAGAGGCTTTACGTCAGATCGTTCAGCCATTAGATCTCCGATCTTTTTCATAAACATCAGTGAGGCAATGACCAGGCCGATACCTACGGCATATACGAGGTTCCAGACAGACGAAAGCACCAGGACGATGAGCATGATGGCTACTTCTCCGCGTGGCATGTACGGAATGGCCTTGAGGCCTTTGTAATCCATGACGCCAATGCCGACAGTGATGAGGATGCCGGATAGGACGGCTGCCGGAATTTTCGAGGCAATGGGGCCAAGAGCGAGCAAAATGATGAGCAATACCAGGCCGGCAATCATGCCTGAAAGGCGGGTTTTGCCACCGGCTTTGATGTTGACAACAGTGCGTATGGTCGCTCCTGCACCGGGGAGCCCTCCGAAAAGAGCTGCAATGCTGTTGCCAATACCCTGGCCGACCAACTCCTTGTTGGGTTTGTGCTTGGTCTTGGTCATGTTGTCTGCTACGACAGATGTCAGCAGGGAGTCAATAGCGCCGAGCAGCGCCAGAGTCAGCGCCGTAAAGATGTAAGGCGTGATATTCCCTAAGGTGAAACCCGAAAAAATCTCCCAATGAGGCAGGGGCAAACCTGCGGGAATCTCCTGGATGGGCCGATAATCGAGGTCTAAACCAATGGCTATGCCTGAAACGATGAGCAAGGCAACCAGGGTGCTGGGAACGGCCGTAGTGATGCGCTTAAATCCATAGATGATGATGATGGTGCTCAGGGCCAACAGCAACTCCAGCCAGTTGATGTTTTGCAAAGCCCTCGGCAAAACCCGAATGGCACCCAGGACGCCCGAAGCCTCTGCTCCGGCCAGGGTTTTGGATTCCTTGAGAATTTCTTCCTGAGAGATGTGCTCGGCCCGCTTAATGGTTTCTTTGAAGTCTTCTAACACCAAAATGCCCTCTTCCATTTCGTCGAGCAGGATGTTTTGCAAAATAATCTCCTCAGCACGGGGCTTGAACTGCTCGACAAAAGCCATGTCTTCTTTGGGGTAGTAGCCTATGGACGGCAAGATCTGCGTTACCAGAATGATAACCCCAATGGCCGTCATAAAGCCGGATACTACCGGGTAAGGAATGTACTTAATGTACTTGCCCAGGCCAATGGCGCCTAATCCTATTTGCATCAGGCCGGCCAGTAAAAAGATCATCAAAATGGCGGGCAAGGCCTGATTGACATCTCCGTCAAAAGCAGCTACTAAGGTGGCAATAATGACCATGCTCACTGCTGTCATGGGAGCCGTAGGGCCTGATATTTGCGTATTGGTTCCCCCAAAAAGCGCTGCAAAAAAACTCAAAAAGATAGCACCATAAAGCCCCGCACTGGGTCCCAGTCCGGAGCTCACGCCAAATGCCAGAGCCAGGGGCAGGGCAACGATGCCGGCAGTAAGACCTCCAAAAAAATCTCCCCTGAAGTGAGAGAAGTCAAAATCGAAAAATTTCTTCAAATTCATTTTTTTCCTCGTTTATGTCCGTGGGATGAAGCATGTGAAAAAAGACCCGGGCGCCGGGCGCCCGGATCTGAGAAAACTACAGAGACAAAAAATTGACTTTACCCGAAGCCACGTCATACATGGCCGGTACAATGTCAATTTTACCTTCGCGGTAGAGTTTGTGTAAAATGGGGCTTTGCTGATGGATGTTCTGAATCGTCAGCTCCACGTTTTTTATGGCTACGCGGTTGACAAAAGCCTCATTGCCGGAGCTCCGGTCTTCTTCTCCGGCGGATTCTGTGGCCTTTACGGCCGGGACAATCTTTTCGAGCAATTTGGTCAGATTGCCGAGTTGCACTGAATCGCAGGCTCCCTTGATAGCACCACAGGATGTGTGCCCCATGACTACAATGAGCTTGGAGCCGGCAAGTTCGCAGGCAAATTCCATGCTGCCCAGCACGTCTTCATTCACGACATTGCCGGCTATGCGGGCGTTAAAGATGTCGCCTATGCCCTGATCAAAAATGATTTCCGTAGGAACGCGCGAATCAATGCAGCTCAGGATTATGGCAAAAGGGTACTGCCCTTTGGCGGTTTTGTTTACCTGCCAACCTAAGTCCCTTTCCAGCTTTCGGTTTTCTACAAAGCGCTCATTGCCTCTTTGCAGGATGTCTATGGCCATGGCAGGAGTGATCTGCGCCTGGGTTTCGGCAGTGTGTACTTTGGGGGTGTCTTTATCGGTTAGAGCCATCTCTCTCGTTTTTGTTGGGTTTGAAGGATGCTCCCTCTGATCAGCACTTTATTGGGCTGTCGAAGGGAAGTGGTGTTCTTGAAAAGGCTTGCGATGCAGGAAAGGCTGAAGTGCAGTCTCATATCAGGAGATGCAGCCCACAAGGGCATGGCAAGCCAAAGAGGACTTCATGCCGTGAAAGCGCTCAAATCGTTCTGATTTGAGGCAGGGACAAAAGTCTGTTAAGATTGGAGAGATTCCGGAGGCGGGGTAGCTGTTTCCGGATGATGAGGAGAAAGGAAATGCTCTGAACAAAAAATACTTTCAAGGCCGGTTTTACTTTCCGCATTGAAGTTCAATAAGGATAATTGAAACTCTTCACCACAGTCGTCCTTTGCCTTTTCGGTTTCTGCATCTATACATTCAAACGGACACAAATCCATGGCATGCTCATCACCTGTGCTGTAAGCGCTTATGTGCAGCGCCAGTTGGGCGAGGAGGAAGAGGTAAATGATGCCTCGAAAAATGGGACGATATGTAGAAGCAGACTTCAAGCCTATGCGTTTTTTCCTTTGGTGGCCGGCAAAGGTAAGCAAAAAAAATCAATTAAGCAAATAAGAGGGAAAAAAAGTTCCCCTCTAATGGCTTACTGCGCCAAAAAGCGCTTACTCACTACACTTTTATCCGTTCTGATTTGTATGAAATAGATGCCTTTCGGCAAATGTTGCAGCGGCAGGGACAGCTCCTGCTGTCCTTCCTGTAAATCCAGCTGCAACACCTTCTGTCCGTTAGCATTGAAGAGATACAGCTCCTGTGCTTGCAGTTCTTGCAAGGATATTACTACGAAATCGCGGGCCGGATTGGGGTATATATCAAAAGTTTTTTCTGTCGAAAGAGCCGTTTGTGTGGCCGTGCTTTCACAAACTCCGCTTTCCCGCAAAATTTTCCTGACTGTTTTGCATCCTTTTCCTTCAATGAAATTCATCCACACGTTAAAGTAGTTGTTTTCCGGAGGGAAAGTGTTGTCGGCTTCTGCAAAATCAAAAACGTGGGTAACAACCCCTACAACACTGTAATCGCCCGAAAAGCCCAGGCTGTCATTGTACAAGGCTATCATTTGATTGACTTCTTCCATCTCGTCAATGAAGTAGTAATCTATGGAGCAAACGGTATAAGGCCCGTAGGTCGTGGAACCGATAACCGTCGGCCCGTGCGTAGCCACATACGGATTGGAGAACCCTTGTTCGGGGTAATCTCTGCCGCCATCCGTGCGATAGGGAATGTTGGGATACATGTCCACAGCCGGGTGTTCATCCGAAGAGCCCCAGGTGAGCATGAGGGAGTCACCGGCCAGTTCATCGAGTTTTTCCCAAAAGACGTTCATGGGGATGCTGCTGGTGTCTTGCGCACAACCTGCACCCATAGATAATTGATGCAAGATGAGGGAGTCCGGAGGATAGTTGGTGTATCCATCGTAAAAGCAATGGAAGATGCCGTGGTGATGAGCAGCTATTTCGTGCCCGTTCGCCTGCCAGGTGCGTATGGTGTCTATTCTGGCCGGGTCAGCCAGTATGAAATCTACCCATTGAGGAGACATTTCCAAAGTCAAAGGTACCTGATGCTGGTCGGCTATATGCACCATTTTTCGCAATTTGTTGAAATGCGGAAAGTCGGCGTAGTCCGGGTCGCAATGAACGACAAAAAAAGAGTTGGCCGGGGGTGATTGGGCTGTTCCAAATGCCGGTAAGAGGGCGTAAAGCGTCAAAACAAACAGTGTGTGCGAAAATTTCATGGTTGATTGTTTTGTTTTACAACAATGGTTTATTAAGAAGTTTTTTATCTCCAATAGTTCATTAAGTTTTGAGATAGCAATATGCCCAAAATTCAGCGCTTATCCAATACCCTTTTTATTTTTTGTCAACTTAGGCTTGATTGCAAAGTTGCAAAAATAAATGACACCATCTGACAATTGAACCGTCCTTAAAACCCGTGGGAACCCGCACAATCCGCGTCATCTGTCAGACTGAGCTTGCCGAAGTCCGCGTTCTATCATGTCACTATTGACGGTAGGCAACAATGCCGTAATAGAACGCGGATTTTCGCGGGTGCGGCGGATTTTCGCGGGTTTAAGCTGATTCAACTTGATAGCTTGGTTTCTGATGGAGACAGATAGCCAAAAACTTAATGAACCATTGATTA
>WGBN01000297.1 GCA_015494245.1 Saprospiraceae bacterium
AAGCTACATTGGCGCGGATGTTGTTGATGAAACTCTCGTCAATGCGCGAAGCGCGTTTGATGGATGAATAGCGCTCTACAAAAATGTACAAGGCAACAAAGCCCAATACCAGAAGAATGACGACTATGGCAATGCCTAGCGGGCCGCCTGCCAAAAGAATGTCCAAAATGCTCTGACTCTTGATCTCTCGTTGGATGTCCGTCGTTTGCAAAAACAGAAGGCTGAAATTCATGGTGTGTTCCGGTTAGTTTTGTTGAGTGTGTAAAAGGGTGTAGTTTGTGCCCATTGTGCAAAGGCATGCAACTTCCTTTCTAACGAGGGCGAAAGTTACATCATTTTAAATTTTTGGCCAAAGATTTTTTTAGTTAGCGAAAATTCGCTAATATTGCAGCACAATTTTCTTCCACCATACACGCTTACTTATGCGAAGAATAAAAAAAGTTGCCGTATTGGGCTCTGGTGTGATGGGAACGGGCATCGCCTGCCATCTTGCCAATGCCGGATTTTCATGCCTGCTATTGGACATTTTGCCTCCCGATCTCCAGGAAGGAGAGACCTCCCCCGCGGCACGCAACAAGCTGGCCGCCTCAGCCCTGAAAAAAGCGCTCAAAGCCAAACCGGCTCCGTTGATGGACCCCGACTTTGCATCTCGCATAGAGGTCGGCAATTTTGAAGACGATCTGCCCAAAATTGCCGACTGCGATTGGATCATTGAAGTGGTTGTTGAGCGCCTTGACATCAAACAGCAGTTGATGCAAAGGGTAGAGCAGCATCGCAAGCCCGGCACCCTGGTCTCTACCAATACCTCAGGCATTCCCATTCGCCTCATCGCTCAGAACATGGGCGAAGAGATGCGTAAGCATTTTTGTGGGACGCACTTCTTCAATCCGCCCCGCTACCTGCGCCTGCTGGAAATCATCCCCGGCCCCGATACCCTGCCGGAAGTTACGGACTTCTTCATGGCCTTCGGGGATCGCTTTCTCGGCAAGCAGACCGTGCTTTGCAAGGATACCCCTGCTTTTATCGCCAACCGCATAGGCGTTTACATGATGGGTGTGGTCTTCCAACTGGTCGAAGAACTAGATCTGACCATAGAAGAAGTGGATGTACTGACCGGACCCCTCATCGGGCGCCCCAAGACCGGAACTTTCCGGCTTGCCGACTTGGTGGGGCTGGATGTAGCCGTCAAGGTCATCGGAGGCGTGCAGCAGAACTGCCCCGAAGACGAAGATGTGCAAAAAATCAAATTGCCCGCCTATTTCCAACACCTGGTGGATAACAAATGGTATGGAGATAAAACAGGACAGGGCTTTTACAAGAAAACCGATGAGCGGGATGAACGGGGCAAGCGCATCATTCTGGCGCTCGACCTGAAGACGCTGGAATACCGCCCGCGCCGGAAGCCCAAACTCCCTGCTGTCGAGGCTGCCAAACAAATTGAAGACCTGAACAAACGCCTCCAATTCCTGCTCAAAGACCAGAGCAAGGTTGGGGAGTTCATGCGTCGTTCTTTTGCGGCCCTGTTTTCCTATGCTTCGAAGCGCATTCCCGAAATTTCCGATACCATTTTCGGTATAGATGATGCCTTGCGGGCGGGTTTTGCCTGGAAGCAGGGACCCTTTGAGGCCTGGGATGCTGTTGGCCTGGAGATGGGACTGGACTTGTGCCACGCGGCCGGCTTACAAGTTGCACCCTGGGTTTCGGAGATGCAAGGCAAAGGAATTACCGGCTTTTACAAGCGGGAATCAGGTAAGAAATTTTGCTATGATTTGCCTTCCGGCAAATACCAGGCAGTGCGCAGTGCGGAGGGTTTGGTCATACTCGACAATTACCGCAACCAGTCGCCGGTTTACAAAAACGATGAAATTGTTTTGCACGACATTGGCGATGGCGTGCTCTGCCTGGAGTTTACCAGCAAGATGAATGCCATAGGTGAAGGCATCTTGCGCGGTCTGGGCGAGTCCATTCGCATAGCCGAAGAGGGCGCATGGCAAGGCCTGGTTATTGGCAACAATGCCGATAATTTTACAGTGGGAGCCAATCTCATGCTCATTGCCATGCTGGCTTATGAGCAGGAATTTGACGAGCTGAATATGGCCGTTCATCTGTTTCAGCAGACGAGTATGCGCTGTCGCTATTCTTCCGTGCCGGTGGTCATCGCCACTCAGGGATACACCTTTGGTGGAGGTTGTGAATTGTTGATGCACTGTGATGCCGCGGCTGCGGCTGCCGAATCCTACATCGGCCTGGTCGAGGTAGGTGTAGGTCTGCTGCCGGGTGGCGGGGGCACCAAAGAATTCGCCCTGAGAGCCTCGAGGGAATACGGTCCCGATGGCGTGATGATACCCACCTTGGTGGAGCGTTTTCGCACCATCGCTATGGGCTCCGTAGCCACTTCGGCCTACGAGGCTTATAAGTACGGTTACCTGGAGCGGGGACGCGATCAGGTAGTGATGAACACGCAAAGAAATTTGGCGGAAGCCAAAAAGCGCGTACTTGAGCTGGCTGCAAACTACGTACAGCCTCAGCCTCAACAAGTTACCGTACTCGGGCGTACAGGGCTTGCTGCGCTTTACGCCGCCGTCAGTGAAATGTACCTCGGGCAGTTCATCTCCGAGCACGACGCCAAAATCGCCCGCAAAATCGCCTACGTGCTTTGCGGTGGAGATTTGACCGGCACATCCCAAGTCTCTGAGCAATACCTGTTGGATTTGGAGCGCGAAGCCTTCCTCAGCCTATGTGGCGAGCAGAAGACCCTGGAGCGCATTCAGCACATGCTCAAGACCGGGAAACCTCTGAGAAATTAAATGAAGAACAGACTTTTGCTCTGCAAACACGAATAAACATGGATGCATACATCATCAAAGCATATAGAACGGCCGTAGGTAAGGCCAAAAAGGGCAGCTTCAAGCACACCCGTCCGGATGACCTGGCTGTGAAGGTCATTCAACACATCATGTCCGAAGTGCCGGATATCGCTCCCGAAATGGTGGACGACGTCATCGTCGGTTGTGCCAATCCCGAAGGCGAACAAGGCCTGCAAATCGGTCGCTGGGTGGCCGTACAGGCCCTGGGCATTACCGTGCCCGGCATGACGGTCAATCGCTATTGTGCTTCGGGTTTAGAGACGATATCTCTCGCTGTTGCCAAAATACAGGCAGGCATGGGCCACGTCTTTTTGGCCGGTGGCCTGGAGAGCATGAGCATGATACCCATGACCGGCTATAAATTTGCGCCCAACTACCATATCGTGGCCAACACTCCGGAGTACATGGCCAGCATGGGCATTACCTCGGAGATGGTAGCGAAAAAATACGAGATTACGAGGGAGCAGTGTGATGCCTTCGCCTTGCGATCGCACCAACGCGCCGCAGCGGCCATAGATGCGGGAAAGTTTAAAGATGAGATTGTTCCCATAGAGGTTACGGAGGTCTTTGTGGAAGGCGATCGCCGGCGGGAGAAGAAATTTACCGTAGATACCGATGAGGGCGTCCGTCGGGATACCAGCCTGGAAGCTCTGGCTCGCCTGAGGCCTGTTTTTGCGGCCAAAGGTGTTACCACAGCCGGTAACTCCTCGCAGACTTCTGATGGTGCATCTATGGTGCTGGTCGTCAGTGAAGAGATCGTCAAGCGCTACAACTTGCAGCCCATTGCCCGCCTGGTCTCGTATGCAGTGGGGGGCGTAGATCCGCTTTACATGGGTATTGGCCCCATTGCTGCCATCCCCAAGGCGCTGAAACGCGCCGGTCTTCAACTCAAGGACATTGAGCAGGTAGAGCTTAACGAAGCCTTCGCCTCCCAGTCGCTGGCCGTGATTAAAGAAATGGACTTAGACCCCGAAATCGTCAATGTAAACGGAGGCGCCATAGCCCTGGGCCACCCCCTCGGTTGCACCGGAGCCAAGCTCTCTACACAGCTCTTTAACGAAATGCGCCGCCGAGGGCAAAAATACGGCATGGTTACTGCCTGCGTAGGAGGAGGGCAGGGAATTGCGGGAATTTACGAGTTGCTTTGATGTATCTGATGCCGTAGGCCGCGTAGTGCTGATG
>WGBN01000298.1 GCA_015494245.1 Saprospiraceae bacterium
CTATTACGGCCTACGTCAATAGTGACATGATAGAACGCGGATGACGCGGGTTCTCGCGGGTTTTAAGCCGGTTCAACTTGATAGCTTGGTCTCTGATGGAGACAGGTAGTTAAAAACTTAATGAACCATTGTTTTTTATAAACTAATCTCTACATCTACCTCTGGTGCATCTTTGCCCAGGCCGGCGCGTGAGGCGAAGAACAGTACATTGCATTTGCCGCGTTTTTTTTCCAGCCAACGTATGACTTGCTCTTTGACTTTGCCGTGGAGGTTTTTGAAGGGGTCTTCGATGAGTAGCATGGGTTTCCCGCTGAGCATGGCGCGGGCGTAGAGCAGCATTTTGGTTTGCCCTTTGGAGAGGCGGTCGCCCAGTTCGCCTATGCGATCGTCGAGTTGGAGATGGCGCTCGGGTGGGAGTTGAGCCTGGAGATAGTTGAGTATTTGTTGGGCTTTGGGGCGTTTTTCCTGTTTGCGGCTGTAAGAGATGGCCTCGAAGACCGTGCGGCCAAGCAGGGGAAATTCTTCGGAGACTACGGTGATGTGGCGCCGCAGGGATTTGGGGTGGACTGAGCAAATGTCCTGGCCGTCTATAAATATTTGTCCTTCCGTAGGGGGGTAGAGCGCCATGAGCAATTTGATGAGCGTGGTTTTGCCACTGCCGGTGCGGCCTTTGACGAAGGCAAAAGTTTTGGGAGGAATTTTTGCACTTATGCCGCGAAGGACGAACTTTTGTCCGTCATAAGAGAAGCCGACTTGCTGCAGTTCTATGGCCCCTCCTTTCCAGCTAAAGGGCGTATTGGGAATGTGATCTGTTTTGCCTAAATCGAGGATACGAATGAGCTTTTGGAAGGAGATGTTGCCCACTTTCCATACGGTAGAGATGCGCAACAGGCGCCGGAAGATGGGGAGCACGGTGATGAATAGCAAGACAAAAGCGACCAGATTGCCGTGATGGGCATGGCTTACATCACCTGTTATGGAGAAGGTGTAGAGTGTCAGGGCCAAAGCCCAGTAAAGCATGACCGGTACCAGGGTGAAAATGAGCTGGTAGATGAATTGGTAGCGTTTGCCTGCCTGATAAACGATTTCGGAGCGGCGTTCAAAGCGCTTTTCTTCGGGTGCATAGCGGTTGAAGGCCTGGATGGTATCCATAGCTCTCAGGCGTTGGGCTACGTAGGCCAGCAGGCCGGAGCGCTTGTTGCGTACCTGCACGGATTTGTTATAAAGGATGCGGTTTAAGAAAAAAACAACGATTATGATGATGCCGAAGCCGATGAGCAGGCCGGAGAGAATTTCTGCATTGAGCATATAAAGGCCGGCCAGTGCCAGTAAGATGAGGCCAAGGTCTATGGCAAAACGCAGCACGCCGCGTACCAAGTAGTTTTTGATGCTTCCCAGATCACCACTGTAGCGTAGCAGGTATTTGCCATAGCCTTTGCGGTCGTATTCAGCCAGCGGAATGAACATTTGTCGTTCAAACAACTGTACCCTCAGTTCATTGGCAAAAGCCAGGCCCAGCTCCGCTGTCATATAGCGGTAAGCAAAGTTGCTCAGCAGCCAAAGTGCAGTGGCGACTATGAAAAAGAGGATAAACTCGGGTATGCTGTCCCAAAATGAGAAGGGCAGCGCATCCAGAAAATGTGCCCGCTTGGAGTGATAGCCAAAGAGCAGGTCGAAATACTTGCCAAGACTGATAGGCAACAAAATCAGCAGCACGCTGGCTATAAAACCCATAAAAAGGGCAAGCGCGACCCGATAAGGATGGCGCTTGATAAAATCCCATATAAGCTTTTGTCGGCTGTACAAGGTGGCTATTTTAACGTAAAGTTACAGAAAAGACACTTTCCTTTTCAGTGCAGAGCCCAATCCGATTTTGGGCAGATAGCCATTGTGTTTTTTGCCGTTGGTAGTTACAAAATGCGTGTGAACGGAAGCATTAGAAAGCTCTTCAAGGTTGAGGATGGGCAGGTCTGTGTGGGCTGCTGCCTCTTTGATGAGGAGTGGTGAAGCGGTAAAGAGCCCGGAGAGCAGGCGAGGCGTGCGTTGGATTTTGTTTTCCAACCATTCGATGCCGTGGAGGATGCCCATGCTGTCCACTGAAGAAAGGGCGATGTGCTGTACGGTGGACATAAAGGCAGAGTCTTGCAACAGCATGGAGGTCTCGCGTTGAAGCAGGCCGTCGGCAATTTCGACAATGACATAGTCGGGGTTTACGCCCTCAGTTACTTTGGCCAGCAGGGTTTCGTAGAGGTCGCGCAGCTCGCTCAATTCGCACAGATAGGTAGAGGGAAAACCTGCTGCAGAGAAATCCGTAACGGAGGCCGCTCCGCAATCGCGCACCAGAGAGCGATCTTTGGTAAAGACCGTACCGGTCAGTTTGATGTAGGAGACTTTTTTGCCGGCCCGCATCAGTCCGCGAGACAAGAATGCTGCCGTAGTGGTTTTTCCGCTGTCCATGCCGGTACCGAGAGAGAGAATGACTTCATAAGGTCGTGTCGCTTTTGCATCAAAGGGCTTTAACTCGCCGGCCAGCTTTTTGGTATTCAGCACTTCACCGCTTTTGGGGTCTGTTACATAACCTGTCAGACTGAGGGTGGTGGGGCCCTTCAATTCCATTTTGGCGTGCATGCTGGCGATGATGCCTACAGCGCCGCCTTTGCCGAGGATGTGATACTCTTCGCAGTATCCGGAGGGAATGTAGCCTTCGAATTGCTCCGTGGCATAGCGATGGCCAAAGGGCATCATGATGTAGTCTTCCGGAAAGATATAGGTATTGTTGCCATTCAGCCCCTGTATGCTGGGGTGTTTGCCTATTTCGCGTACCTGAAAGACC
>WGBN01000299.1 GCA_015494245.1 Saprospiraceae bacterium
CAAGGATGACTTCCGATAAGCAAACAAATGCGGCTAAAAAGCCCTACCTTTGCTTACTTCCAAATTAAAACCCACAAAAAATGTCACACTCGCCCAAAGCGCTGCTGCTCGTCTTTCTATCGAGCCTTACCCTCTCTGCCTGCACACTTTTTAAACACGCAGAGACTGCTACTTCCGAGGAAAGTCCGAAAATCGAGGAGCGCCAATTAGACACCCTTAACGTATTTGCCGAAAGGCCACAGGAAAGCTCCTCCTCCAAAGACATCTACGCACTCCCCCGCTACAACCCCTCTGCCACCCGCACCAACGACCTTTTGCACACTTCGCTGGACCTCTCATTTGACTGGAAAAACCAGGCGGTCATAGGCACAGCCAGACTGAAAGCCAAGCCTTACTTCTACCCCACAAGTACTTTTGAACTGGATGCCAAGGGCTTTGAGATTCAGGCCGTTTCTCTGTTGCCTTCCGGCAAATCCTTAGACTACGAGTACGACGGCAAAAAGCTGTCCATACAGCTCGACCGCGAATACACCCGCGAACAGACTTACGAAGTCGAAATCAAGTACATCGCACACCCCAAAGCCGAGGGAGGCAGCGCGGCCATCAGCTCTGACCGGGGCCTGTACTTCATCAATCCGGAAGGCGCCCCCGGCAAGCCGCAAGAACTTTGGACGCAGGGAGAAACGGAGAGCAACTCCCGCTGGTTCCCCACCATTGACAAGCCCAATGAACGCCACACCCAAGACATCCGCCTGACGGTACAGGACCGCTTTGTTACGCTCTCCAACGGCCTGCTGGTCTCTTCCACCCCTGCCGGCAACGGCATGCGCACCGATCATTGGGTGATGGACAAAGGCATAGCGCCCTATCTGACTATGATTGCCGTAGGCGAATGGTCCATCGTCAAAGATACCTGGAACGGCATAGAAGTCAGCTATTACGTAGAGCCGGGATATGAAAAAGATGCCCGCAGCATTTTTCCCTATACGCCGGAGATGCTGGCCTTTTACTCAGACATCCTGGGCGTTCCGTATCCCTGGCAGAAATACTCACAAATCGTCGTGCGCGACTTCGTCTCGGGAGCCATGGAAAACACCACCGCCGTAACCTTCATGGAGATGGTGCAGGGCCACAGCGAAGACCTCGTAGATAGCGACATGAACGAGCTCATCGTTACGCACGAGATGTTTCACCACTGGTTTGGCGACCTGGTAACCACCGAGAGCTGGGCCAACATCACCCTCAACGAAGGTTTTGCCAACTACAGCGAATACCTCTGGATGGAGCACAAACACGGCCGCGATGCTGCAGAAGCCCATCGCTTAGAGGAGATGAACGGTTATCTCTCCTCCCGCTTCTGGCACCCTCTGATTTATTTTGGCTATAAAGACAGAGAAGACGTCTTTGATGGGCATTCTTACAACAAGGGTGGCCTGGTGTTGCACATGCTTCGCACCATGATCGGCGATGAAGCTTTTTTCACAGCCCTGCAGCAATACCTCCAAAAAAACGCCTATACCGATGTAGAGGCCCACGAGTTGCGCCTCGCCTTTGAAGACGTTACCGGTCAGGACCTCAATTGGTTTTTCAATCAATGGTATTTCGCGGCCGGGCATCCCGAGCTGGACATCAAGAAATCTTACTCCCCCGAAAATCAAACGGTCAGCCTGAGCATCAGCCAGGTGCAGGAACCCACAGAGGAGATACCCGCCATCTTTCAATTGCCCTTCCGTGCAGAGGTTTACATGCCCGATGGCAGTAAGCAGAGCTATTCCTTTACCATGGATCAGCGCGAACAGACTTTCCGGATGCCCGCTTCCCAAGAGCCCGCATTGGTGGTCTTTGATGCCGACCACAGCCTGCTCGCCGTCGTCAACTACCCCAAGACGGAAGAAGAGTACGCTTTTCAATACCGCCACGCACCTACCTACTACGATCGCCATGAAGCCATTGAGCAATTGCAGCAGATGAACTCCTCTCTTCTGGAGCCCATCTGGACTCTGGCTTTAGACGATCCCGCCTGGCAAATACGCCAGATGGCCGTAGAAAACTGTACAGCTACCGATGCCAACATCCAACGCATCGCTCAAATGGCCCTGAATGACCCCCGG
The DNA here is from genome assembly GCA_015494245.1 of Saprospiraceae bacterium. Lineage (GTDB taxonomy): Bacteria > Bacteroidota > Bacteroidia > Chitinophagales > Saprospiraceae > WGBN01. Next base: position 2,112 of record WGBN01000299.1, read on the forward strand.
GCAGATGTACGCGCCGGAGCCCTCCACCGCCTCGGAGATACCGAAGACAAAGCATGGCTGAAGGTGGCTATGGAAAGCGCTTCCAAAGATCCTTCCGCTGCCGTGCGGGGCGCAGCCCTCAGCCTCATTTACGATTTAGACCCCGATGCCGCCCTGCAAGCTGCAGAAAAGCTCCAGGACAGCCGGAGCAGCGCTCTGATCAGCGCCCTGGCAGAGATTTTTGCACAAACCGGAGACCCCAAATATCTCGACTTTTTTGAGTCAAAATTTGACTTGATGAACAACTTTGACGGCATTGAATTTGTAAGCTTATATGCAGAGCTGGCTCTAAGCGTGAATCCCGAGTCCATTCAACGCGCTGCAGACCATCTGGAAAAGGGCGCCCTCAATGCCAACTACATGCCCTGGTACCGCTTTGGCATGGTCAGCGCTCTCAATAAGCTGCACAACGGGCTCGTTCAAGCGATCATAGACATTGGTCAGGATGGCAGCCGGCAGCTCATCCAACTGGACGAAGAAATCAAAGCGAAAATCAACAGCATTAAAGAAGCGGAATCGGACCAAAGGCTGAAAAGCATGTACAGGAAATTCCCTTCTTCTTAAAAAACTGTACGGGCAGGTGGTATTTCACCTGCCCGCAAACCCATAATTGCGCAGAAAATGTATGAAGAACTGATCCAAAAGCTCGACCATTTTATTCGCAGGTACTACCTCGACAAATTGATCCGGGGCAGCCTGTACGCTTTGGGATTTATCGTATTGGCATTTCTGCTGGCGACCTTTCTCGAAGCAGAGTTTTACTTTAGCAAAACCGGTCGCGTTCTTCTTTTCGGCACTTTTCTTCTGTCTTCTGTTGCCGCATTGGCTTTTTGGGTGTTCCGCCCCCTGCTCAGTTATTTTCGCCTTGGCAAAGTCATTTCTCACGAGCAGGCCGCCGTGATCATTGGCAACCACTTTTCCGATGTGGAAGACAAGCTCCTTAACATCCTCCAATTGCGCAAGCAAGCCGATGAGGCAGAAGATGTTGAGCTCATCCTTGCAGGCATCGAACAAAAGTCTGCACAAATACGCCTCGTCCCTTTCAAAAAGGCCATAGACCTTTCGGTAAATAAAAAATACATCGGCTATACGCTCGTTCCGCTGCTGTTGCTCATTTCCATTTTGCTGATAGATGCCAATTTCATCAAGCAACCGACACAGCGGCTCATCCATCTCAACAAAGATTTTAAAAAGCCGGCTCCATTCAGCTTCGTCTTAGACGAAGAAAAGCCCGAAGTCGTCCAATACGAAGACTACCCCCTCGAAGTAAAAATCGAAGGCGAGACCCTGCCCGATGAGGTTTACATCACCTTTGACGGCCTGGAGTACCGCCTGAAGAAAGAAGCTCCCGACCGCTTTATTTACCGCTTCAAGAAAGTACAAAAAGACCGTTCATTCCGCTTGTTTGCAGGGCCCGTTACCAGCAAAGAATACGAACTCAAAGTGCTGAAAAAGCCCAATTTGCTGGGCTTTGACATTCAATTGGACTATCCGGCCTACACCGGCCGAAAAGACGAAACCATCTCCAACACCGGCGACCTGCTCATTCCCGCAGGCACCCGTATTGTATGGAATTTTAAAACGGAAAATGCCGGAAACATTGGCTTGTTGCTACCCGAACAAGAGCAAATAGCATTTGCCGAAAGGCGCGGAAATGACATGTTCTACTTCAAGCATACGGCCATGAAGCCGGGCACATACAAGCTGTTTCTCTCCAACGAAATGCTGCCCAATGCCGACAGCATCACCTACTCCATGAACGTCATCCCCGATGAATATCCGGTCATCGAAGTAGAAGAATTTCCGGACAGCGCCGATCACAAATGGCTGTACTTCATCGGAGAAACTTCCGATGACTACGGCTTGGTGAGACTCACCTTTAACTACCGCATCACGTCCTCAGACGGACAGAGCAGCGAATTGGTCAGCCTGCCCATTCCGCTGTCAAATTCCGGCAAAAAACAACCCAAAATCAAAAATGCCGAATACACACACAGCTGGAATCTCGGAGCACTGGATTTAAAACCCGGCGACCAGGTCAGCTACTATTTTGAAGTTTTTGACAACGATGCTATACACGGCAGTAAATCCTCGCGCACACAGCCCCGCGTTTACGCCATGCCTACTGTAGAAGAATTTGAAAAAATCGAAGAGGAAAATGTCGAAGAAATC
>WGBN01000300.1 GCA_015494245.1 Saprospiraceae bacterium
CTGTACTTCTATGCTATCCGTGCTTTGGCAGCCGTTGGCTCCCGTAAGCGTCAAGGTATATAATTGTGTGGCACCCACAGGCTGGGGAGCAGGAGGTTCGATCTGGGGAGCATCTGAGCCCGTGCTCCAAAGGTAACTCAACGGCGGATCGCCATTGCCCAAATCTTCAGCCATCAGCAAGCCGCTTGAGCCGGCACATACGGATGCAGCGCCGGCAATATGAGCCTGCGGCGAGGGCAAAACCTCTACAAACAAGCTATCAACATAGATGCAGCCATCGTGCTCAGCCTGCACGTAATAAGTGGTAGAAGCCTGTGGCATCACGACCGGCGAAGGCAGTTCATTGGCCGGTGAAGTCGGGTAAGCAGCATGATAGGTATAAACGGGATTCAGCAAATTAACGTCTTGTATGACTAATGTGCTCAAATCCAGAGGTGTGCCGGCACAAACTGCCTGAAACTGCCCGGGAGCAATTTCGATCTCGGGCAAGGGCTTCACCGTAAGCACGACCAAAGTGCGTAAAGTAGAGGCACAGCCCACAAAGTTGGCCTCCTCTGCATAAAAAGCCACGGCGACAGGCAAACTACTGTTGTTGTAAAAAGTATCGGGCAAAGTCCAGTTCGCGCCGGTGTGCAACAGATTTCCTCCCGCAGGTGCGTCATACCAGTAAATTTCTCCGAAATAAGCCGGAATAGCCTGCAACGCACCTTGCTCTCCACTGCATATCACGTCCCCAATGCCAACAGGCGGGGGGAGCTCGTTTTCATCATCCATGCCGTTGCAATTGGCATCTATGCCATCACAGGGCGTCTCGGCCTGCCCGGGATGAATGTCGGGATTGCCATCCTCGCAATCACCACCCACAGCCGCAAAACCGGCAGGCGGAGTGAGCGCACAGGTCTGCACAAAAACAGAAGAATCCCCATAATTATCGCCATCTCCATCGTAAAAATAGGTGTAATCAGGAGGACCGGCATCCAAAGAGCCGTAAAAGCGAATTTCGTCCAAAGCGATATCGCTCTGAGGCTGCGCTCCCTTGTGAGCGACAAAGCGAAAACGCGCCGTTTGGCCGTCATAGGCATCGAGGGATATGTACTGTTTTATCCACTGCTCGCCTTGTTCACCAAGAACGCTCCAAATCGGCGTCCAGTTCAAACCGGCATCAAGGCTGATTTGCAACTCCAAACGCCCCAGCCCGCTGCCGTGCATGTAGTAATAAAAAGACATGTGGCACTCATCGCCGGGCGCTACGACCTGAATGCAGTTGGATTCCAGGATGGCCTCAGCAGTCGAATAGCAGAAACCGGAAGCCTCCATATACAGATACTGCCCGCTGCCGGAGACATCGGAGGGCGGACCGGTCTGAGCCGTTGGCGTGGAGTCGGAGCGGATTTGCCAATCCATATCATCGCTGCGCAGGTTGCGCCACAGGCCGCTGACAAAACAGGTGTCTTCACAAAGCCCCGAGCAGGGTGTCTGGCTGTCAAAATCCTCAACCAGCGTCGCAGGCGGCGGCGAGCAGATGGTCGTTACAGACAAGGGGCAGGTGTTGGAGGACTCTTGCCCCGGGCCACAGCTTTCGCGTATATAAAAATCGTATTCGGTATTAGACTGCAGGCCGGAAATAGTCTGTGGAGGACAGCCCGTATTGAGAATGGTTCCCGTACCCGGGGTAAAGCCGGCAGGGCCGTATTCGATGATGGTGCTGGCACAATTGGGGCCACCGACCCAATCGAGAGTGGCGAAGGTAGAATCCACCTGCATCAAAACGGGCTCTACCGGAGGGGGGCAAAGCAGGGGAGCAAAGACCAATTCTACAAACAGCAGCATCCCCAGATCGTCCTGCGCATCATCGCAGAGGTGCAGCTGCCAACTGCCTACGGGATCGCTGCCATCGTCAAAGTGATAAAGCGGCTCCTCCGGCAGATAGACGCCGATGAAGGGGGCCTGCCCCTCGCTTATGGAGAACGCCGAGCAGGTGCTTTCCTCCAGCAAATTGCCGAAAACGGTATAAGTTGCACAAGAGAGATCGCCCACATCGCCGTAGTTGTCCAACTGCCCGCCATTGTCGGAAGTCAGCAGCACGATTTGCCCCGAAGGAGACTCCAGGCTAATGTCCAGATCGGCATCCCAGGGATGCTGCACAGTCAGGTGTACCTCCTGCAGATAGACGTCCATACCCAATTGACTGCCCGGAGCAGAGCTGATCTCTATGGGCAGGCTTACGCATCCCTGATCGGGAATATCCAGCCCCATCTGGCAGGGCGAAGGGTTGGTACTGTGGGTGAGGAAGAGCCCGTTGTATTTGGTCCAGGCTCCCGCACTGCCTCCGCAGACGGCACGCACGTAAAAATCGTATTCCATAGCAGGGCTCAGTCCCGTGTAAAAGACCGGATGGCTCGTCACCCCGCTAAGCGTGGGCGCACCGGGCGCAGGGCTGCCCTTGGGCAAGACTGCAAGGTCCCAGCTCGTTTCGCTGCCCACAGGCACCCAATCGAGCATGGCCGTCGTAGTTGTGAGGTCTTCTACTTCCAACAAAACCGGCGGGTCGCAAACAGCCCAAACAATCTGAGCAAAACCCGGCCACAAAAGCAGCAGGCTGAGTATGGTTTTTCTCATAGGGGTTATTTCGTGGGGGTTAAAATAATGTGCATTTACTAAACGCAAAAAGAGCACTTTTAGGTCTCATCAAAATTTCAACAAAGTGCTATCTGACAACTTTGCCTCCATTTTTGCAACAATCTCATGTAAAGCCACCTGAGCATTGCCCTGAAGACCAAGGCAATATGCCAAACCTGTCCTATCTGTACTCATGCGCTCTTTCAAATCAATATAAAACGATTGATCCTCCCCTCTTTCAAGAGCGTAAACATGAAAATGCATGGAATGTCCAATTTTGGCCGATTCAACTTTATCAAAGGAAAATGCCGTCTTCATGTAATCTAAAAGGCAATCCTGCATTACAAGCACCAAATGTTTGCCAAGATGCTCAAAAGTATCAATTTTATGATGAAGCTGCATCAAAGCTGTCTTAGCAGTCATCTTCCAATTTATACCGAAACTTTTTCGCTTAAAAGCTGCATCAAAACTCAAAACACCCTGTGAAGCCAAAAAGGCCTGTCTCTCACCCCAAATCGTACCTGTCGTATCCATTGTCTGGACTTCAACACCTACAAAATCCTTAACTTTTCCCTTTTTGACAGAGACAACAAAATAATCAACACTTCCACCCGGAATAGAGATTTCCGAGATTACATGAAGTTCATTCCCCGGCTCATGGAGAGAAAGCAGATGAATACAATCAATAAAAATTTTTCTTCCCTGTAGCATGCGATGAGGACAAATAACAATCCCCTGCTCCTTAGTGCTATGCTTTACTGTACAAGAGCCAATAGCTATCTGAGGAGCACTTTTGCGAACCTTTACGCACTTGCGGTTCAAATAACGACACGGCTGTTCCTGAACAAGCAAAGCCCAATCCTGTTTTACCTGAGTACTGTAACTAAAAAATTCTAAGAGCTTGCTGTCCATGAGTACGCTTTTTTGCCATATCAATATAGGCCGGAGAAATATCTATCCCAATAGATTTTCGCCCCAATTCTCTGGCTACTACCATCGCTGTCCCCGTACCACAAAACGGGTCAAGAACGATACCGTCTCGAGGGCAGGTAGCCAAAATAGGGATTCGACAAAGATCTTTTGGAAAAGGAGCAAAATGCTTCTCCCTCTTTTGGGTATCTTCCGGGACAATATCCCAAACATCAGAAGGTAAGCTGCCTTTGGGGTTATAGAACAAAAAATAAAACCCCTTTTCTTTGAGTTCTTTTGCCCTTCCGGAGACTGATTCGGCATCTGAATGAGTAGTGCGTTGCTGATTCCTTATAATCATTCGAAAATCAGAAATTTCACCAAGCTGAATTTTCTGCAACACCTCATCAAGAGCTTTTTGAGCATTTTCTTTTTCAAGAGGAGAAAGGGATGTAGATAACTCAATTTGCCGCTTATATCTTTTTCCGGTTACACCCGTTGCAGAAATCACAGCGCCATTTTTCACTTTAGCTCTTCTTGCTGTCGTCCTGATTGCATCGTCGTCATAAAAATATTTTTCACTCTTCACAAAATGAAAAATATTTTCGTGAACATTCCGCAGCCTGTCTTTTGAACTTGTCAGCCCCCCCTTATGTTTATTCCATACAACACTATTCCTCAAAATCCACCCCTGCTTATCTATCATAGAAATAGCAATCCGCCAGGGTATCGCTAACAATGATTTTTTTCTATAGGTATCTCCAATATTTAACCAAAAAGAGCCTGACTTTTTCAAAACTCTTTTCAGCTCTGCCGTAAAGTCCAAAAAAGTTAAAACAAAGTTCTCATAAGAATCCTCTAAGCCAATTCCTCCATTAGAGTATTGTCGTTGTCCCCAATACGGAGGACTGGTTATACAACAGTCAATGGATTGGTCCGGAAAGCAGCTCAGCAAATCAAAAGCATCTCCCGTCAGATACAAAGGCTCGATACGCTCACTTTGCCGGTACTCTTCAAACAATTCTTTTGCTCTCATCTGTCAGAATTAATTACTACAGCTACGATTGTTGCGAATGTACAAATATAAGCACTTATCTCCGGAAAAAAAAGCAATTGCAAACAAATTTCCCCAAATGCAAGAGACCCCACTCAATGCTCAACAATCACAAAGCTGGTGCGCCTGTTGAGTTGGTGCTCTTCTTCGGTGCATTGGCTGCAGGAGCAGTGGGTCAGGGGCCGGCTTTCGCCAAATCCGCGGGCTTCTAAGCGGTCGGGTTCTATGCCGAGGGAGATGAGGTAGTCAATGACGGCCTGTGCGCGTTTTTCGGACAGTTCCTGGTTGTATTTGGCAGTGCCGCGGCAATCGGTATGAGACTGCAATTGGATGCGCAAATTGGGATTGAGCTGCAACTCGCGGGCCAGGCGATTGAGGGTGGGTTTGGCATCGGGGCGTATTTCCCAGCGGTCAAAATCGTAGTAGATGTCTTCCAGTACAATCTCGCGATCCAGATAAATTTTTTGCAACACAATCTCCTGGCTCAGGTGCTCATCGCCCCCTACGGGCGGAGCCAGGCCGGTGAAGGAAAAGGTGGCATCCGAGGTCAGATAGCCCTCTTTGAAGGCGAGGAAGTGATAGTCTCCTTCTTCCGAAAGGGGGATTTCCAAAAGGCCCTCCTGATTGACCGCCAGCTCTTCCCTGTGGCCGGAGGGCAGACGCACTTCTACCGTGGCGCCCGGCAAAGGCTTGCGGGCCAGAATGCCTGAGGAAGGATCGTCGGCCTCGGCATAGACGTTTTCGAGCACGTACAGGTCGAGTATCCATTTGCCGAAAGGCAGAGAATCTTTTTCCACAATTTCTTCCTGCTGCTCTGCGGCAGGCCAAAAGCGATAGAGGTCGTCGCCACCGCCCCCCATCTGTTCGTTGGGGCGATTGGAGGTGAAATAGCCGGCAAGGCGCCCCTGCTCATCGCGCTGTATGCAAAGGCCAAAATCATCGGCCCCGGAATTGAGAGGCGGCTTCAAGTTGCGGGCGGGCGTCCAGCGATCCGGCTGGAGCTGATAGGAGCGGAAGAGGTCGAGCCCGCCCATGCCCGCATGGCCGGTAGAAGCAAAATACAGGGTGTCGCCCTCGGGCAGCGGAAACTGCTCATCCCCGTCGGGCGTGTTGATGGCGCGGCTGAGCAGATGGGGATTTTCCCAAACGCCATCGGCATTTTGCTCCACATAGTAGAGGTCATAACCGCCCCAGCCATCGGGATCATTGCTGGAAAAATAGAGGCGGCCGCCGTCTTCCGTCAGAGCCGGCTGGCCATAATTAACACCGCTTTTTTGAAAGGCCAGAGGCTCCGGCACCGACCAACGGCCATCGAAGTATTGAGAGCGCCAAATCTTGCAGTACTGGTCCTCAAATTTGCCCTCCGCCGAGCAGCGGGTGAAGTAAAGTGTAGAACTGGGCGCGTGAAAAAAGGCAGCGCCCTCATTGTAAGGCGTGTTGACGGGAGCAGGCAAGGGCGAGGCTTCTGTTTCTCCGGCTTTCGCCAAATAGAGGTCCGAGAAAGCTCTGCCCGTCCAGAGATAAACCTGCTCTTCTTTCTCGCTCCTGCGGGGGCGGTCGGAGGTAAAGAGCAGACTGTTCGCGGGGGGGAAAAGCGCAGGGGCGTATTCTGCGGCAGGAGTGTTGCAGAGCAGGGGCTCCGTCTCAAAAGGCCGGTACTTTTGTTGTTTCCACTCAAGGGCCTGTTGGCAGGCTTTGATTTCATCTCGATATTCATAGGGGCTGCCAACCTCTATGCCCAACTCCTTGAAAGCCTGCATGGCTTCTTTGTACTGCTCGCTTTGCTTGAGGGCATAGGCATAAGCCTCCAGCGCTTCGGGGCCGTATTGATAGTCGTAAGCCTTTTTGAACCAGTCGGCCGCTTCTGCTTCGCGCTGCATTTCGCGCAAAGCCTCGCCCAGCATAAAGGCTATTTTGCCCTGCTCAACGCGGCTTTTTTCCCTTTTGTACTCGTCTTTCAGCAAATCTGCAGCCAGGCTGTATTGCCTGCGCTCCATGGCCGTGGCGCCGTCGCGGATTTTTTGGGTGTATTGGCAGGCGGTAGCTACGAGGAGGAGGAGGAGGAGGAGGGTGAATGTGGACGCTGCGCGTCTGATGTGGAACCTGCCTGCTGTCGGTGGGTGAGCAGGGCCGAACTCCGAGCACCGGCAGGCAGGCGCTGCGCGTCTGATGTGGGGCATTGCCGATTTGGGGGGCTCACTATGTGGGGTTGATTCTTTTTTCACTTAGCCGGTATTTGATTTTTTTATACTAAAAAGCAACTCGGACTGCCTTTGATTTAGCTATAAAACGCAAAGGCATGGCTTGTGGTATAAAAGAGAAAGCGGGGACGCATGACATGCATCCCCGCTTTTTGTACCAGGGCAAAAGTGGCGAAGCCACTTTTACACCATCAGAAGCTCAGGCGGATACCGAACTGAATTTGCCAGCGGGAGAGCAGGCTGAAATCGTCGGTAAAGGTGCTCTTTTGAGCTGTATCGAAGCTGTAAGTGGGGTTGCCGCTGCCATCTACGGACACGCCTATGGGCTGGGTGTTGGTAGGCAGTTGGCGGACGCCCCAGTTGGAGTTGAGCAGGTTGCCGAGGTTGAGGATGTCCATGCTGAGCTGGAGGTTGGTGGAGGCCAGCTTGAAGTTTTGCAACACGCGCATATCCCAGGTAGAATACCAGGGGCTGAGGATGGCGTATTTGCCGGCATATTCTCCGCGATGGGCGCTGAGATACTCATCCTGAGCGATGAACTCCTTGAGGGCACGGCGCTGGTCTTCCTGCTCCTGGGCAGAGCCGCTGAAGGCCATTTGATCAATCTCGCTGTCGGAGGGGATGTAGATCAGGTCATTCAGGCCGGAGCCGTCACCGTTGATATCACCGGAGTAGGTATAGCTGAAACGGCCGCCACGGGTATATTCCATGTAAAGAGCTACCGAGGTGGACATTTTGCCATTGGCATACTCGAAGGTCTTGTAAGCAGAACCTACGACGCGATGCTTGTTGCCATAACGGGAGGCAGAGAGCACGGGAACGTTGACATTGTTGAGTGCCGGATTGCGGGCAAAGGCATCGCTGGAGATTTCTGCGGGAATGGAGCTGGCATCTTTGGCATCTAAGTAGCTGTAAGCGATGCTGGTAAACAAGCCGTTGCTCCACTTGCGCTGCAATTGCAGACTTACATTAAAGGTATAGCCCACATTGGTGTTGGTAAAGACATAGGCGTCATTGCCATAGACCGAATTGCGGTCATTGGCGGTGTAGATCGCGCGATTGTCCACGCCCTGCAACTGGCCGCTGGGCGGCTTGATGCCGTAGTTGCGCACCATCATGGCGTAGATGTCTTTGCTGTAAACAGCATCGGCAGAGAAGGTCCAGTTGCCTGCAAATTTTTGATCCCAGCCGAGGTTGGAGCGCCATACCTGGGGCCAGCGAAAATCGGGATGGGTGATGCAGTAGAAAAAGAAGTTCGGGTTGGCTACCTGGTTGCCCAGCCATACAAAGGGGAAGCGACCGGAGAACAAGCCACTGCCACCGCGCAGGCGGGAGCTGTTGTCGCCCTTGATGTCGTAGTTGAAACCAAAGCGGGGTGAGAACAGCGGTTTGCCGGAAGGCAAAACGGTGTGGTCAAAAAAGACGGTATCGCCGGTTTCCGGATTGAAATAGGGCACCGAGGGATCGTAACAACATTGCCGGTCAATGTTTTCCTGGATTTTTTGCCGGGTATCGAAGTAGAGCGGCTTGTCTATGCGCAAACCGGCCGTAACGGTCAACTTGTCGGAGACATTCCACTCATCCTGAGCGTAGAAAGCCCATTGACCCACATTGGTCTCTGCCAAAGCCCAGCCCTTGCCGAGCTCGCCCTCATCACCGCCGTTTTGCTCATAGACGGAGCGGGCATAATCTACGGCAGCGCCCACATAACCGCTGTTGACGGAGTCCACAAAGGCCTGCACGCTTTCAAAGCCCGGGCCAAAAGTGCCACCGATAAAACCGAAGGGATCATAGACACCGAGGTTGAAGGAGTTGTCAAACTCGAATTTCTCGAAAGAGGTACCTATGGTAAAGGTGTGAGCCCCCATGTAGATGTTAAAGTTGTCCGTCAACTGAGAGACATTCTGGTTCAGGCGGTTGTGGATGGAGAAAGGCTCGTGGCCGGCCACGATGTAGCGCACGCCGTCTTTGTTGATGTTGATGACGGGGAAAGGCTCCGAGAAGGGATCGCGCGAATCGCGGAAAGCCGTATAGCCCACTTGCAGGTTGTTGGACATCTTGTTGCCGAAAATGGACTTCAGTTCTATGATGCCGGAGTGCAAGAGGTTGCGAATGGCATAGCCGGAATTGTAAAACTGCAGCGTAATGGCATCCGGGCCGCGACGGCCGATGGCTTCGGGGTGAGCGGGTTTATCTTTGGTGGCATCGAGGAAATTGTAGGTAGCTGTAAGGGTGTGATTTTTGTTGATGTTCCAGTCGAGTTTAATGATGCCCTTCTGGTTATCGGTGCGGTGCTGGTAATTTTCATAGGGGCCCGTTTCATAGCCGAAGTTGTCGAAGAGCACCTGGGAGACCAACTCGAGGTCTTCAGCTGTAACGCGGGATACGCGCTCGCCCTCAAGGCCCGGGCGGGCGGCGAGGAAGTTGGAACCCAGGTCGGAGCGGCGCTCAATCTCGGCATTGGCAAAGAAGAAGAGTTTGTCCTTGACGATGGGGCCGCCGAGGCTGAAACCTGCCTGCAGGTGAGTGAGGTCCGGCACGAAGATTTCTTCGCCCCTCACCTTGCCGCCGGTGAGGTCCTGGTTGCGATAGAAAGAAAAGACCGTGCCATGGAAAGTGTTCGTACCCGACTTGGTAACGGCATTGATGGCAGCTCCGGTGAAGCCCGCCTGGGTAACGTCGTAGGGCGCGATGTTCACCTGAATTTGCTCAATGGCATCTAAGGAAACCGGCTGGGCGGAAGTCTGACTGCCGGGCGTGGCAGCGTCCAGGCCGAAGGGGTTGTTGAAGATGGAGCCGTCGAGGGTAAAGTTGTTCATCTTGTCGTTGCGCCCGCCAAAGGAGTTGCCGTCGGAGGAGGGCGTCAGGCGGTAGTAATCCTGGGCCGAGCGGGAGATGGAGGGCAGATTTTGCAGCGTAGCTTCATCTATGTTGGTGGAAGCGCCGGTGCGTTCGTTGTTGAGGATGGGGTCCACCTCGGCTGTAATGACAGCGGTTTCCAATTGCACGGACTCTGCGGGCAACTTAAAGTTGAGTTCCAGCTTTTGAGCCAGTTTGAGAGAAATGCCCGTATAGCTGAAGGACTTGTGTCCCACATAGCTGGCCGTGATCTCGTAGGGGCCGCCGATACGCAGGTTGGGCAGGTCATAGCGGCCATCTTCGCGGGTGGTGGTTCCGTACTGAGAGCCGGAGGGCAAGTGAATGGCCACGACGGTGGCGCCGATAAGTGGTTCACCTTGTTCATCTGTAACGGCGCCCGTCAGAGAGGCGGTAGTTACCTGAGCCTGCAGGCCGAAGGCCAGCAGCAGACTGAAAAGCAGGGTTGGTAAAGTAAAGC
>WGBN01000301.1 GCA_015494245.1 Saprospiraceae bacterium
CCTTCATAATCTCCTCTTAACTCGCTAAGCCATTTATTGGCATTTATGCCTTTCCATGATTTTTTTGCTTTCGAAATCAGTTTAGAAATATATTCTTTGTCAAAGACGGGTTGGTAGTTGACGAGCTCAATCAATTTTAGCGATTTTAATCTATTTCACCTGTTTCCATATTTTGACGTCCTTTGGCTCTTAAACCAATTTCTTTGTATAGGAGATTGTCCTTTAGGTCTTGTAATAGTTTTTTTTCTGTTTCAATAGCTATATATCCATAGTCGTCTGTATCTAAATGGATGTTTGCTTTGTTTTTGCCCCCGGCATCTTTCAAAGTGCCATAGAAGTAGAATTCAGCTTCAGACCAGGGCAGAGGCTTTCTGTAATATGCTGTGGTTGGTGTAATGGATAATTTTACACTTTCATCAATGGAAGTTTTTATTTGGAATTCGTATTGTTTTTTTAGCGCTGTTTTTTGGAGGTTCTCTATGGCTTGGGCCGTTTTTGGCTGCAGGAAGTCAATACTTTTCTCCTTATTTATTTTTTCCAGGATAGCGCTAAAACCAATTACTGTTTGAGTGGCTGTAGTGAAGATGTGCCGAACAGAACCTTTTTCAATATCATAAGCAATAAGAGGTCTGGCCTTTTTGTTTTCAGGGAAAAGAATATCCTCAACATCTTGCAGTATTCTGGAGATGTATTTAATGTCGTAATTAGAAGGAGTTAGTTGTATGTTCCCCTCCTTTCCGGATACGCGAATTTCTATTTTAGCTTTCTTTTCCATGGATTGAGCTTTGAGCTTCTTTTCACAGGTACAAATGTACATTATTTGTAGCAAAACTCCAAGTATTGTTCTTCTACGCTCACAACTTCCCCTTCAAAAACTTCGCCGTAGGCGAAGTTTTGACTTTCAGCAAGCCTTCGGGTGCTCCCTGGTAGAGGAGGTAGCCGCCTTCTTCGCCGCCTTCGGGGCCCAGTTCGATGAGGTAGTCGGCTGATTTCAGGATTTCGAGATTGTGCTCGATGACGAGTACGGTATGGCCTTTTCGGACGAGGGCCTGGAAGGCGTCGAGCAGTTTGAGGATGTCATGGAAGTGCAGGCCGACGGTGGGCTCGTCGAAGAGGAAGAGGGTAGTTTTCGTGTTGCCGATGCGACCTATCCCTGGCTGAGTCAGCAGGAAAGAGGCCAGTTTGAGCCGTTGGGCTTCGCCACCGGAGAGGGTGCTGGAGGATTGGCCGAGCTGCAGGTAACCCAGACCTACCTGTTCGAGGGGGCGCAGTTTCTCAGCTATTTGGCGCTTGTCGGCAAAAAATTCCAGGGCTTCGGCCACCGTCATACTGAGGATGTCGTGGATGTTTTTTCCGCGGTATGTTACTTCGAGCAGGTCGTCCTGGAAGCGCTTCCCGTGGCAGGCTTCGCACTCGAGGGTGATGTCAGCCAGGAATTGCATCTCTACGGTTTGCACGCCTTCGCCCTTACAGACTTCGCAGCGGCCGCCCGGAATGTTGAAGGAAAAGTGGCCGGGAGTAAAGCCGTGTATGAGTGATGCGGGTTGCATCGCCATGAGCTGGCGAATGGCCTCATAAGCTTTGACGTAAGTAACGGGATTGGATCGCGAGGAGCGTCCGATGGGTTTTTGAGAGATGAGTTGTACGTCTGAGATAAACCTGGTATCGCCCGTAAGTTCTTTGTAAATGCCGGTGTATTTGCCGGAGGATTGGCCGAGGGCTTCCAGCACGGCATGGTAGAGCAAGTCGTTGATAAGCGTGCTTTTGCCCGAACCGGAGACGCCACAAACCACCACCAATTGCCCCAGCGGGATGGTAACATCAATGTCTTTGAGGTTGTGCTGAGCTGCACCGCGAAGGGTTATTTGGCGAGTCAGGGCACTTCTTCGCTTTTCGGGCAGGGGTATTTCTCTTTTTCCCGTGAGGTACTCAGCGGTGAGGCTGTTTTTGGCTTTTTTGAGTTGTTCATAGGGGCCGGCAAAGACGATCTCTCCTCCGTAGCGTCCGGCCCTGGGGCCTACATCTATGAGGTAGTCGGCATTGCGCAGGATTTCTTCCTCGTGTTCTACGACGACCACCGTATTGCCGAGATCGCGCAGGCGCTTGAGAGCTTGTACGAGCAGGCGGGTGTCGCGCGGGTGCAGGCCAATGCTGGGTTCGTCCAAAAGGTAAAGAGATGCTGTGAGGTTGCTGCCGAGGATGCGGGTGAGGTTGATCCGCTGGGTTTCTCCGCCGGAAAGCGTGGCCGAGAGGCGGTCGAGATGAAGGTAGTTCAGGCCCACTTCCTGCATGAAGCGCAGGCGGTTTTGTATTTCCAACAGCAAACGCCCGGCTACTTTTTGCCGAAAGGCATCTAATTGCAACTCTTCGAAAAAAGCCAGCAATTTTTTGACGGGCATTTGCACCAACTCATGGATGTTCTTTCCTCCGACTTGCACATACAGCGCTTCTTTGCGCAAACGGGCTCCTTCGCAATGAGGGCAAGTGGTTTTTCCGCGATAACGAGCCAGCATCACGCGATTTTGTATCTTGTAGAGCTTGGCTTCCAGCTCTTCAAAAAAAGCATTGATGGATGGGAAAAAACCTTTGCCGCCCTTTCCCTGCCAGAGTAATTTTTTTTGTTTGGCTGTGAGGTCTTTGTAAGGGCGGTGTATGGGGAATTCCTCTTCCGAAACATTTTCTATAAAATATGCCAGCCATTTCGAGTATTTTTCTCCCCGCCAGCAGACTACGGCGCCCTCGTAAACCGACAGCGTTTTGTCGGGCACAACGCGGTCTTCATCTATGCCCATGACACGGCCATAACCCTCACAAACAGGGCAGGCTCCATAGGAGTTGTTGAAGTTGAAAAGTTGAGGTGTGGGGTCGGGAAACTCCATTCCGTCAAGCGAAAAACGATTGTTGAATTCGTGCAGCTTTCCGTCTTCGGTCAATATCACGCAGTGTCCCTCTCCCTCTGCAAAAGCTGTGCTGATAGAATCCTCTATGCGCTTTTTGTTTTCCTCGTCTTTGGGTTTTACCACAAAGCGATCTATTAGTATGTAGAGTGTTTTCTTTTTGCGCTTGCCTCCCATGTATTCTTCCAGGGTTTTGTGGAGCTGGATGCCTTTGGGTGGATTTTCGAGCAGCTCTTCGATGAAGAAGGCTTCTGTGTCAAACAGCACGCGGCTATAGCCCTTTTGCAGCAGGATTTCGAATTCGCGTTTCAATTGCCGGTCGGCATATTTATGAGGAAGGGGGGCGAGCAGTTGCACTTTTTGGCCTTTCGGCAAATGGTGGACGAAATCGCTCACATCGCTGACCTGAAAGCGCTTGACCTCTTGGCCTGAAACGGGAGAAATGGTCTTACCTGCCCGTGCGAAAAGCAGCCGGAGGTAATCGTAAATTTCCGTCATGGTACCTACGGTGGAGCGGGCATTGCGTGAGGCCGTTTTTTGCTCAATGGCGATGGCGGGGCAAATACCGTGGATGTAATCCACCTCGGGTTTCTTCATGCGCATGAGAAACTGGCGCGCATAAGAGGAGAGGCTTTCTACATAGCGGCGCTGGCCCTCGGCATAGAGGGTATCCATGGTCAGGGAAGATTTCCCTGAACCGGAGACGCCGCAGACGACTACCAGTTTTTCCTTGGGAATGTCCACAGAGACGTTCTTGAGGTTGTTGACGCGCGCGCCGCGAATGCTGATGACTTCTTCGACAGAGGTGTCGGAGGTCTTTTTCTTGAGCTTGCTCTTTGTCGTTTTGGGGCTCATGAGAGATGTGTAGCCGGCCAGTGAATAGATTGTCCCTTCCGCTTAGAGCTGCGGTTTAGGAGGGCAAAGGTACGGAATTTTGGTGAAAGTGGTGAAAGTGGTGGAAGTGGTGGAAGTGGTGGAATTGGTGAAAGTGGTGGAATCGGGGGGCAGGTTGCTTAAACCTAATATACCTTTTATTTTTCAGCTCAGTCTTGGTAGCCTGTTTTCCAAAGGCGACAAATATTTAAAAATTTAACGAACCATTGTTAAAAGTGGTTTGTGGAATTGTCTTTAACCTGTCTCTTATACACA
>WGBN01000302.1 GCA_015494245.1 Saprospiraceae bacterium
ATTGCTCTTTGCCTTTTCGGCTCTGCTGCCCATATCCATAGGCATGATACTTTTAGGGCTCGTCTTTTCTCAAAGCCCCCTCATTTCCCCTGAAACAACTCCGCCGTTTTTTCCAGAGAAGGACTGATGTCAAAATAAATACCCTCAATGCCGTAGGGGTTTTCTGCGACTTCCAGGTAATCATAACGCATGTCCAAAAGGCGCTGAGTACCACCAAATTTCAGTCCCACAGCATATAAAGCCTCATACTCATGGCTGACAAAAAGCACGTAAAGAGCAGTCTCTTTGGAAAGCCCGTCACCACTGCTGAAAATAGCATCAAAAATCATAAAAATACGAGCCCTTGCCTGCTCATATCGCTCCTTATCACCGGCCAATTCTGCAACATGTAAATCGGCATACAAGACATCAAAATTGAAAGGCTCCTCATCCAGTAAGGTATCTATCAACAAGCGGGCCTGTTCAATTTCCTCAACAGTCAAGCTGTCTTTGGAGTACAAAGAATCAATGACCAATCCCCCCATGCCATAAGGATTATAATTCTCCTGATACCTGAAGCCGTAATACAAATGGCGCCTTTCTTCCAAAGTCATGGTCGAATCGCCCTGCCGGTATCGCTTCATCAAAGAAGGGTAAAAAAATTCAGAATCTTTTTTCTTAATCTCCTTTTTGATTTTTTTGTAATCGGGCTTCACAAAATCCACTTCTTCGGCTTGCTGAGCCCACAAAAAACACGGAACTATCAAAAGGAGAAAACTCAGGACAAAATTGTTTTTCATAGAATTGCATTTAGTAAATGATACAACAAAAAGCACAGCACAACAAGTGTTCTTTTCATCAAAATACAAAAAACGGGAATAGTTACATGCAAATCAGGTCTTCCAGCCCCAAAGACAACTCCTCAAAATCAAAAACAAAACCCGCTTTTTTTATTTTTTCAGCCGACACCCTCGAGCCTTCCAACAGCAATTGCGCCCGCTCTCCAAGTATCAGATGCAGCAAAGACCCCGGAATGGCGGGCATGAAGTAAGGTCTTCTCAAGACTTTCGCCAAAACAGCCCCAAATAAACGGGAAGTGGTATCACTCTGCACAGCCGCATTGTAAGCCCCTTCCAGGCCCTCTGATTCTAAGGCCAGCAAGTACATGCCCGTCAGATCCCGTATATGTATCCAGGGGAAATACTGCCTCCCGCTGCCTATAGGTGCTCCCAGGCCAAGTCTGAAAGCCGGCAGCATTTTGCGCAAAGCGCCTCCGTCTTGCGCCAGAGCTATACCTGTGCGCAGCTTCACCGTGCGAATGCCAAGGCGTGCCACTTCATCTGCCGCCTCCTCCCAAAGGCGCCCTGTCAGCCCCGTAAAATCATCGGCAGGAGGATGCTCTTCGGTGAAAATTTCTTCAGAAGTAATCATGCCGTAATAGCCCACAGCCGAAGCGCTCACATAGGCTTCCAATTTTTTACCCCGCCGCCGCAAAATCTCTGCCAACTGCAGGGAAGGCTTCACGCGGCTGTCTATGATGAGCTGCTTACGGGCAGGCATCCAGCGCCTGTCAAAAATGTTGGCACCCGCAAGATGGACAACGGCATCGGCCTCCAAAACGGCTTCTTCGGGCATCTGCTCATGAGTCCAGCCATAAAAGAAGCGCCCCGCCCGCTCCTCCCGCCGGCCGGGAGCCAGGCTGCGCGTGAGCACGGCAACCCTATAGCCCTTAGCTTCTAAGGCTTTCGCCAAATGCCGCCCGACCAAGCCACGGCCGCCGGTGATGAGGATGGTTTTTGCGGGCATGGCTATTTTTCTTTTTTGTCCGCATCAGGATTTATACCTACTGCTTAATAATTCTCTCAGTCCAATCATTATCAAGTTGAAGCAGGTAAACGCCTACGGGCAAGTTTGCAAGATCTAACACAAGGCCATTATTGGTATGACTGACGCGCACCGGCCAAGTACGACCCTTAGCATCTGTCAATTCCAGGGTAGTGCCCGTCACATTTAAGCCGGTAATAAAGACATTGCCCTGAGTAGGATTTGGACTGATGGTTATCCGGCCATTTTTGCACACCTGAATGCTTCGGATGGAAGAATACGAAAAAGAGCCGTCTTCATCCACAATTTTGAGGCGATAGTACATCATACCATCCTCAAGCTGTGTATCTTCATACGTATAAACTTGCTCCGTCTGCGAATTGCCGACAGCCTCAATCACAGCAATGGGTGTAAAATTGCCAAACCGCCCTCTCTCAATCACAAAATGACGAGTATTTTGCTCACTGGCCGTATGCCAGCGAAGCGTAATGCGCTCTTTGGCACAGTCAGCTTTATCCTCTGCCCACAGATAAAAATCGGTGAGCTCAACAGGCATAGCCGTCAAATCAAACTTAACCCTGTAAATTGTAGCGCCTGCGCTGGTCGCTGCCGTATTATTGGGAAAAGAATTAGCTACCGTACTCTCAATGCCTCCATAAATATAGCCTACTGTAAAAGGAGTCGTTGCCGGCAATTGCGTCATATCTATAATGCCCGTTGCATATTCCACGATAGACTCTTCTCTAAAAAACTCAGAGCCGGCACCTAAATAAGTAGGCATTTCGGTGCTAAAAACCGACTCCGCATAAACGCCACTTTGGTCGCGACTTACCAGGCTGATAGTCTTTACAAAAGGCACATTCGTATCTTCCACCTCGTTCCCGTTGCCGTCAAGGTAAAATTGCGCAATGCCTCCAAAGAAGATGGAATACATATCCTGAGTCCCGGAGTCATAGAGCGCCATTTTAGAACTGTGATAATTGGCATATTTCTGCATAAAAGTTGATTCGGGTATAACCGTAATGCCCGAAGCAGTAATTTCAATGGGGTTGAAATAAACCTCATCATTGGGGGCTTTAAACACCCCACTGGACCACATATACCCGTAAACATCTCCCGGGAAAATCTGGGGCACCAGATTAAAATCGCGACGATGATATTCTGCCGCATTGGAATAAACAGTATAGTTCGTAATAGAAAGAGAACTACCATCATTCACAATCTCAAAAGTCCGGATTTCATCGGTGTATTGCATAGAACCCGTAGCTCCTCCACCATTACCCCCCATGATGTATCTACCCTGGAAGTCAATGCCACCAAAAAGATAAAAGGTGTTGCCAATCTTTCCCAGGGCCCCTCCGGCGGCTTGCATGCCACTATGCGTGGTTTGAAGGAAATCGCCCGTAATGGAAGTTCCGTTAATAATGTGCGTAATTAAATTGGGCACGTGAATGGCCGTCAGCTTATCATAAGTAACGTGATCCCCTGCCGTAGCACTATAACCATAGCCTCCGGCAACATATAACCAATTCCCATCCTGGTAGAAATTCATGTTGGTACTTTGTAATTGTTCCTGTAAAGCCGTAGGTAGTGAGGTAAGTGAAGCGCTCCATACCTGCTGAGCTACAGGATCTACCACATAAATGGTAGTGTTGTTATTCACTACCGGGAAGGCAGGATTATTGGGCCCACCCCCCCCTCGGTGCATACCATCAGTACGCCCTCCAATCAAAAGCCACTTGCCGGCATCATGCCCGGCCACAAAAGAGTGCAAGCCCGGCAAACCGCTTATAGTAAAAGGCTCAAGCGTAATGGTGTAAGGGAAAGACTGAGCTTGCAAAAAAAGGCTGCTCAACCCCAATACGAACATGGTGACAATGCGTACTTTCATAAGACATTGAGTTTACAATGAGTGACAAAATTTCCTTAACTGACGCCGTCGGGGATGGGCACAAACATGCCCCAAAACGCGGAAAATGCTTTTGGGATTGAGCAGTTGGGGTGAATTTCCACGATTTTGAAATGCAAAGATAAAAAAAATATGAAACCCAAACAAATGCGTTTCTTTGCACCAAAAACCCATCATGCCCACACTCCGCCAAATTTTCCTGCGACACATCGCCCAGACCAGCCCTTCGCCGCTTGCTTTTGAAATTGAGCGGGCGGAGGGGATGTACCTGTACGACACTTCCGGCAAAAGGTATATGGACCTCATTGCCGGCATAGGTGTTTCTGCTCTGGGGCACAGGCATGAGCGCGTGATGCAGGCCATAGAGCGGCAGCTAAAGCGCTATTTGCACACCACCGTTTACGGTGAGTTTGTGCTCGAGCCGCAGGTGGCATTTGCCGAAAGGCTAAGTCAACACCTGCCTCCCTCGCTGAGCACGGTTTATTACTGCAACTCAGGCGCCGAGGCCGTAGATGGCGCCATGAAACTGGCCAAACGGGCGACGGGGCGCCCGCATGTGATTGCCTGCCGGCGCGCCTATCACGGAAGCACGCAGGCTACCACAGCCCTGATGGAACCCACCACCTACAGCCGGGGATATTTCCCCCTGCTGCCGGGCGTCAGGCACATAGATTTTAATCGGGAAGAGAGCCTGGAGCGAATTGACGAAAACACGGCCTGCGTCATCATAGAACCCGTACAGGCCGAGGCAGGTGTGCGTTTGCCGGCAGAAGACGAACAGGGCGAAGGCAACTTCCTGCAAAAAGTGCGGCAGCGCTGCGACGAAACGGGAGCCCTGCTCGTCTTCGACGAAGTACAAACGGGCTTTGGGCGCTGCGGAAAGCTGTTTGCTCTGGAGCGCTTTGGGGTCATTCCCGACATTCTC
>WGBN01000303.1 GCA_015494245.1 Saprospiraceae bacterium
GAGTTGGTGCTTGCCAGCATCCAGCGGCTCAATGAGCAGCACCAGGACGATTACACCAAGCTCTTGCCGGTTTTCCCCTATCGGGCCGTTGACAACCCCAGGGCTGAGGCAGAATCTTTGGACAAAGCGATTGAGAAAGTTTCCGTCGTAGTGGCTTTGCACCGCCCCAGTGATTGGACGGATGATTGCTATCTGCTCATCGCTAAGGCGCAGTATCTCAAGCAGGATTTTGAAGCTTCTGAGGAAACGCTGCAGTTCTTTGCCCGTGAGTTTAGCCCGCCGGCCATGTCGCAAAAAAAGCAGCAGGCCGCTTCAGATCAGGCTAAGGAGAAGAGCAAGAAGAAGAAGAAAAAAAAGAAGAAAAAGAAAAAGCGCAAGAAGAAAAAGCGCAAGAAGAAGTCTTCCAAAAAGAAGAAATCTTCTTCGAAGAAAAGCAGCAAGAGCAAGACTGCCAAAGTTGAGCAAGATGGCAAAAGTACAGAAGGCGGAAAGGCTTCTGAGCAGAAGGCCCCGGGCATGGTCTCTATCGGCAGCTATAAACCTTCACTGGCCGGTGCTGATGACGATGGCGGCTTGCTGAAGCGTCGTCCGGCTTATCAGGAAGGGCTTTTGTGGCTGGCGCGCGTGTATGTCGAGCGCGAGAAGTACGTGCAGGCTGAGCAGATTTTCCAGCAGTTGGAGCATAGTCCGGCCTTGTATCCGGAGCTTGCCCGTGACCTGGCCGCTGCAGAGGCCGATTACTACATGCGCAGAAAAAAATACGACAAGGCCATCGAGGCCCTGAATCGCGCCATTGAACTGGAAAAAGACAAGGTACTCAAGGCTCGCTATGCTTACATCCGCGGGCAGCTCTACGAAAAGAAGGGGCAAGACGGCAAGGCTGCCGAATCTTTTGAGCAGGCTATAGCCTTCCACCCGCCTTATGAGATGGAGTTTAACGCCCGCCTGCACCTCATCGAGCGCTCCTGGGCCAATGGGAAGGTGTCCGGCAAGAAGGCCATTTCCGACTTGGAGCACATGCTGAAAGATGAGAAAAACCTGGAGTATAAAGACCAGATTTACTTTACCATTGGCCAGATTCAGCTTCAGGGCGGCGATGTGGATGAGGCCATTGCCTCTTATGAAGAATCTCTGAAGGCCGGCAAGGGCAACAACCAGCAAAAAGTAAAAACCCTGCTGGTGCTGGCCGATCTCTACTTTCAGCACGAGGACTACGTCAAGTCGAAAAAGTATTACGACGAGGCTCT
Organism: Saprospiraceae bacterium; assembly: GCA_015494245.1. Lineage (GTDB taxonomy): Bacteria > Bacteroidota > Bacteroidia > Chitinophagales > Saprospiraceae > WGBN01. The sequence goes on from WGBN01000303.1 coordinate 1,248, forward strand.
TGCCATACTCGATCCCAAAGACGAACGCTATGCGGAAGTGGCCGGCCTGGCCAAAAACCTCACGCAAATTGCCGAAAACCTTCAAACCATTGAGCTGCAGGACAGCCTGTTGAGGCTGAGCTACCTCAGCGATGAGGAGAAGCGTCAGTTTGCCTACGAACTCAAGAAAAAAGAACTGGAAGCCCGTCGCCAGGCTTTGCTCGAAAAAGAACAACAACAGGCCGATGCCGCCCTGCTCGGGGGCAGTGGAGCTGTGCCCACTGCAGGCGCTAAACCCAGCTCCTTCTTTGCTTATGACGATCGCGAAGTCAAAAAAGGCCTGCGCGAATTTCAAGCCCTTTGGGGCGGGCGGTCCTTGCAAGACAATTGGCGCCGATCCAGCGCTCAAAGCACAGAAGACCTGCTCTCCGATGAAAATGTTTCTGAGGAAGAGCTGTTATCTGCTATTACAGACGAAGAAGTGGCCGACATCCTCAAAGATGTGCCTGCCAATGACAAAGAGCGGGAAATTGCCAATGACAAGATTCAAAAAGCCATGCTGGCCCTCGGCCGCCTCTATCGCGAGCGCCTCGACCGCCCCGATAAGAGCGTGGAAATCCTGGAGGAAATGCTGAAGCGCTACCCCGATTCGCGCTTTGAGCTGGATGCCATGTACTATCTCTATCTCGCTTATCTGGAGCTTGGTAAAGATGAAAAAGCCCAAGAGCTGGCCGCCCTCATCATCAAGCGATATCCGGATTCCACCTATGCGCACATTCTGCAGGACCCCGACTACCTGAGCAAGCAAATCAGCGAAGAGGAGCGCATCGCTCAGTATTACGAGCAGATGTACGATCGCTTTAAGGCCGGGCAGTATGCAGAGGTGCATCAAATGGCGCAGGAAGCCAAAGAAAAATTCGGCCTTAAGCATCCCTATCGCGCCCGCATGGCGCTCTTAGATGTGATGACTAAAGGTAAGCTCGAAAGCCGTGAAGCCTACATCCAGGCACTCAAAGAATTTGTAGTGCGTTTTCCGGATACGCCTGAGGAAAAATATGCCAAAGAAATGTTGCGACATCTCGGCGTTTCCGTGGCAGCAGCTCAGGCGCCCAAACCCGTGAGCAATTCGCCTTTTAAGTACGAGCCCAAATCCATGCACTACGTGATCATCGTTTTTGACGGAAAGGTCAAACTGCAGAAGGCCAAAGAGGCTCTTTCGGATTATCACCGCAAATACCATAGCCAGGACCGCCTCAAAGTGGCGAGCATCTATCTCGGCACTTCCGAGGACAGGGTGCCGGCTATCGTCGTCCGGCGTTTTTCGAATGCGGAGAAGGCCATGTCTTATTACCAATCGGCCGTGCAAAATTTGCAGGAGTTTTTGGACCCTGCGAAAACTCCTTACCACATTTATCCGGTCAGCCAAGGCAATTACCGGGCTTTGCTGAAGCAAAAATCCATGGAGGGCTATCCCGGGTTTTTTGAGGAAAACTATCATTGAGGTGCGTCTGATAACAAGCATTTTGTGTGGCTGCCTGTTCCTTTCATTGTTCTCTTGTGAGAACGATCTGGCAGAGGTGTCGGCTACCTTGCCCCGCGATGCTGTCAATCGCGAAGTGCTGGAGAATTTTCACATCATTTATTCCGATTCGGCTAAGGTGCTCATTCGCGCCATGGGGCCTTTGCTGTACAGGTATCTCGAGCATGAAGACCCCCGCGAAGAGTTTCCCAAAGGCATTCATGTTTTGTTCTTTGACGGGGATTCGCAGGTATTGACTTCTCGCCTTTCGGCAAATTACGGAGTGCGCAAAGAGAAAGACAAGCAGGTCATTTTGAGGGACAGTGTGGTGTGGATCAGCGAAGACGGAAACCGCCTCGAGACCGAAGAGCTCATCTGGGACGAGAAGAAGGAGAAGGTTTACACCAATAAATTTGTCGTCGTGCGCTCGCCCGAACGCATCATTTATGGCCATGGCTTTGAGGCCAACCGCGATTTTACCGCTTCGACCATTTGGGCTGTGGAGGGTGAAATTCGCCTGGAGGAGTAATAAGAGTTTGCTTGCTATAGTGCCAAAGAGTTTTATCTTTGCCTCATGCC
>WGBN01000304.1 GCA_015494245.1 Saprospiraceae bacterium
TCATAATGGTTCACTAAGTTTTGGGGCAACCTTCATCCTAAAGCCGCCCGCGCCCCCGACCCCTGAAGGGGCGCCCTCCCGCCTCTTTCGGAGCCCGGGTGGTCAAGGTGAACCATTTATTTCAATAAGTGCGCTCAAAAAGCACAACTCACATACATCTCTATGCCGTAAATCGGCTGCTCCGTACCCAGTATCAAGCCTCCAAAGGTGTTGACGCCCAACTTGGTATCTTCATCCAAGTGAGCCTCCAGACCCAGCGTCAACGAAGAGCTAAACGCATTTCCATAAGGCACGGAAATGTCAAAATCGGGCTTTTGGCCTTTGAGTTTATAGCCAAAAGAAGTGTGCGACATTTGATAGCCGATAAACAGGCCGCTGCGCTTTTTCAAAAAGTAATAGCGCAATTCAGCGCTCACCTTGCGAGCTGTGTACTTGAATTTAGTTTCGTCGGTCTTAATCTTCTCGGCATTCAGCAGACTAAAGTCCGCATCCAAAGCAAAGTGCTTGCCAAGCGGAGCTGTCAGGCCCAAAAAGGGACCCGTAAAAGTCATGCCGTTTTCTTCAAAAGCCGTTGCAGAAAAGCCCAGATTTTGAGCCTGCAAGCCGGTAAAAACGGAAATAAGAACGAGGGAAAGCAACAACAATCGTTTCATGGCCTTGCGTTTTGATGTGGTGAAAAATCGGGTGTTTCACAGGCAAAACGCCTGCTGATGCAAAAGAGTTACACAAAGGGCGTGTACCTTAACACTGTTTAACAATCACGGCTTTTGGAATGGAGAATGAAAAATGGAGAATGGAGAATGGAGAATGAAAAAAAGCATATCCTACCGCGATACACCCTTTGCGGCTTTGCGGCTTTGCGAGAGCTATGGAAAATGGAGAATGGAGAATGAAAAAAGCACATTCCACCGCAGCGTTCACAGGCCCTACTCCGTGCGTTCTCCGTGTACTCCGTGTACCCCGTGGTAAAAATTTCACAACTCTAAGCTTAACGACACGCCCGATTCCACCGATTCTGCCGATTTCACCGATTCCACCGAAATCGATTAACGAACTTCGATTTTAGAAGTAGATAGACGTTGGGTGCCGGTCTAAGCCATGACTGCGATTGTTACGCCCGTTACGCGTCACGATTGTCACGTTTGTCACGCCCATCACGTTCTCACTAACCGACAAACGCCCGGCTTCGTGAACTCGGGCTTACGCCGCGAGCCGGAACATGTCGCCCTCCGGGCTTGAGTCCGTATCCAAGCATAAATCAGCTGTAATTGTATAGCCCGTCACGTTTGTCACGTTTGTCACGTGTCACGTTTGTCACGTCCAATACACACATAAACAACAAACCAACGATACACAATACACGATACACAATAAACGGTAAACCGCCTCTCGATTGCACCGATTATTCCAATTTCACCAACTTATGGAATCGTTAATCGGCATCTGCCTGTTTCCGGACAGATTCTTTGTTCGACGCGTTCGGCACTTGGTGTCGCCCCTACGGGGCTTTTGTAAAACATGCATACCATATGCTACCAAGATATCACCCCTATGGGGTTCTCGCCGTATTGTACGCGCGCTAAAGCACGCGGTACTAATTGACGGGCTGAAGCCCACCCAACAATTAAAAACCAAATAAACACTAAACCAACGCTAAACGCTAAACGCTACACGATAAACGATACCCCCCCGATTCCACCAATTCCCCCGATTTCACCGATTTCACCAATTTCACCCCTCCCTCAATGACACATAGGCACCTCATGCATGGCATCCCACAAATAAAAATCAGCAGGCAGGTGGAAATTGAGGCCGCGCAGAATGAACAGGACTGCCATCAAGACGAGCAGGGCGGGCAGCATTTTTTGCAGATAGCGCCGAAAGCGCAGGCTGAGCAGATGACCCGCCATAGAAGTGGTGAGCATTAAAGGCAAAGTGCCCAGGCCAAAAAGCCCCATATAGAGCGCCGCAGAAAGGGGATTGCCGGTAGAAACGGCTCCGACTACAGCCATGTAAACCAGGCCGCAGGGCAGCAGGCCGTTGAGCAGACCGATGAGAAAAAAAGAAGGGCTGCTGTCTATCTTCAGCAGCCGGGCCAACTGCATCTTCAGACGCGTCAGCGGACCGCTGAACAGCTTGCTGTGAACAAAGTATTTCTCTAAGTCTAAGGAAAAAAAAGCCAGCAGCAACATCATAATTCCCAGCACAATGGACAAAGCAGATTGATAACCGGCCAGAAAGACCCCCTGACCGATCAAGCCAAAGAGCAGGCCCAACAGCATATAAGTAAAAGCTCGACCGAGGTTGTACTTCAGCGCGTTGAGCACGGCAAGAGCGCGGTTTTGTTTGCCGTAAGGCAATGCCAAAGCAATCGGGCCACACATGCCTACACAGTGTACGCTGCCGAGCAAACCTATGAGAAAAGCCGTCCAGAGAAGCATGTTAACGGATATTGACTTCCTCTTCCATGTAGTATCCCAGCCCGTTGGAAGTCCAATCTACCTTGACCTTCCAATAACCTGTTTTTAAATCCTGCACAGGAATAAACTGGACTCCCGAGCTGTCGGGCTGCACGGGGTAGTGCCTGTCGAGTGAAGCATCAGATGCTCTGTAGAGGTGAATATCCCCCTCGGGGTTCATGGAGCGCGGGAAATAAACCATCAGCAGTTTTTGCTCTTTGATGTACTGCACGCCCACAGCTTTTGCAAGGGCTTGCGTGCGCTTCACCTTGTCGTGCTTTTCCTGATAGTGGATGTCTTCCGTGTAATAATCATCGCGCACCAGAGCGTGGTCTATGCTGCGCGATTTAATAACGGCATACACCAGGCTAAACACAAAGAGCATGAACACCAATGCAATGCCCGTGCCCCAATGAAATCGAATCTTCATGCGGAGAAATTTTTGAGGGGGCTTTGCACGGCAGTTGAGCCTGCAAAGCCCCTCCTTTTACTTGATGGGGCCGAGGAAAGTCGTCTTGGCCCTGTCAACAACTTTATCGTTAGAAAGAACTTTCACATGTAGAACAGTCTTCCTCGATTTGAGTTGATCTTTGGGGATGTCTATAAACATCACGCCTTTAACCACATCTCCGGCTTTTGCCACGGGCTGAACATCGCCAACAATGCGAAAGCGAACACCTTCGATTTTTTGCCCTTCAGTGAGTTCAAACTCAATGGGCATGTCCTTGTCCGTCTTGTTGATCACCTCGTAATTATAAAGGTTGGAGATGTAGCCATCCTCGGTCTTTTGATAGAGCTGGCCGGGTGTGCGCAGCAGCAGCGTCTCCACTTCCGTCCGATTACTCAGCATCAAAATATTGCCGATGACCAACAGCGCCAAGACAACCGAATAAGCAATGACGCGGGGAGTAAAGATTTTCTTTTCGCCCTTGACAATTCCGTTGTAGCTGTCATAACGGATGAGGCCCCGGGGCTTGCCGATCTTATCCATCACGCCATCGCAGGCATCTATACAGGCCGTGCAGTTGATACACTCCAACTGCGTGCCGTTGCGGATGTCTATGCCTGTGGGACAAACCTGAACGCAAAGCTTGCAGTCTATGCAGTCGCCACGTTTTTCAGCATCGCTGTCGGCAGAGCCTTTGCGCAATTTGCCGCGGGGCTCGCCCCGTACAAAATCATACGCAATCACCACCGTATCTTCATTGATCATCACTCCCTGCAAACGACCGTAAGGACAAATGGCAATACACACCTGCTCCCGCATATAGGCGAAGACACCAAAGAAAACAAAAGAAAAAAGAATAAGGGCAATAAAGCCCCTCCAATGCTGACTGATGGGCTCAGAAGCTATTTGAAATACGCGGTCAGCACCTATGATATAAGAGAGAAAAACATTGGCAATAACCACTGCAATGAGAAAAAAGATGCCGAGTTTCAGGCCTTTCTTAAAAATCTTCTCTGCAGTCCAGGGGGCTTTCGCCAAACGCCTTTGTGCCTTGGCATCTCCCTCAATGAGGTACTCAATCTTGCGAAAGACCATCTCCATGAAGATGGTTTGAGGGCAAAACCAACCGCAAAAAATACGACCATAAATGACCGTAAACAAAACGAGAAAGACGATAGCCGTCAAAGCCGCAAAGACAAACAGGTGAAAATCCTGAGGCAAAAACTGCACGCCAAAGAGAATAAACTTGCGGTCAATGATATTGAAAAGCAAAAGAGGCTCGCCGTTTACCTTGATGAAAGGCGCTGCAAAAAGGAATCCCAGAAGCAGCCAGCTCAGCCAGGTACGCCGGCGGTAAAAGCGGCCTTTGGGCTTTTTGGGGTAAACCCAAATTCGCTTACCCGACTTTTCATCAACGGTAGAGATATGATCTCTGAAAGATTCTCCCTGAGGAGCTTGAGGTTGTTTAATGGTTGACATAGTTTACAGCGTTTAGCTGCAGTTGGGAAAGGGAAAAAGCCCGATGCGGCTTTTCCCGCATCGGGCTGCAGAAGTATTTATTCGCCACCGTCGCTCTCAGCTTCGGGTGTATTTCCAGCATCAGCAGCAGCCTCTTCAGGCTCATACAATTCTCCCTGAGGTCCTTTAGCATTGGGAGGATTCGTGCCCTGCAATTTTACCAGAATATAGCTGGCTACAGCCTGGATTTGCTCGGGCTTCAACTGGCCCTTCCAAGCCAACATTCCTTTCTCGGGGACACCATTGGAAATGGTTGCAAAGAGGTTCTGAATGCTCCCTCCGTGTATCCAGTACTTATCCGTAAGGTTGGGGCCTATACCGCCTTCGCCCTGGTTGCCATGGCAGGGAACGCAATGGGTTTTATAGACGGTTTCTCCAATGGAGAGCGTGGCTTCATCTTCGACCAGGGTTACAGAGGATTCATCCAAAGGCGCGCCATGCGTGGCTTTGTACTCAGCTACAGCAGCTTCGGCCTGTTTCATTTCCTGAGCATACATTTCCTGAGAGCTCATGCCTATTCCGGAAATGTGATAGTAGAAAATGTAAACCACGGCAAAGGCAATGGTAACGTAAAAGAGCGCCAGCCACCAGGGTGGAAGCTTGTTGTCCAATTCCTGGATGCCATCGTAGTCGTGCTCAAAAAGCACATCCTTCTCCTGCTCAATGGGCACGGCATCCGTCCAGCGCTCCATCATCCGGCGCCACCAGGAGATTTTTCGCTCTGCAGCCAGTTTTTGAGCAGCTTCTTCCATGCCCAATTCTCGCAAGGCATTGATCTCTTGTATTTTCAGCATGGAATTGAGCGCTTTGAAAAGTGCCAAAACGGCAACGATAATGATGACCGCAGCCACGATGATCAGCCATTTAACCAGGTTTGTATCATCTGTGTTTCCCGAAGCGGCAGGCGCTGCAGCATCCTGAGCAAAAACCCAGGCAGGAAAAGCCATAAAAAGGCTCCATACGACAAAGAGTATCCGGCGTTTATTTTTCATGTTGGTCTTTTTTTAGTTCGGAGAGTTTCCTGCTTTTTCATCATCATCGTCCAAAGGCAGCTGCGCCATTCTGTCCATGGAGGCTGAATCTTTAAAAAACACAACCGCCAAAACAATGACAAAAAGCACGACAAAAGTGATTAGCCCGAATATGGCCATCCAATTGAAATCATCTCCCTGAAGTAAGAATTTAAACATCTCGTTTTGATTGTCCGGAGAGGAGGCCCCTGAGCCCCCTCTCCGGAGGTTTTTATTTGTTGATGTCAGTACCGAGGCGCTGCAGATAAGCGATGAGCGCGACGATCTCGCGTTTCTCCAAATCATCGTCATCCAAATCCGGCAACTGCTCGCGCAATTTATCGGCAATCTGCTTGGCCTGCTTCTCCAAATCCTGAACAGCAATCTTCTCATACCCCTTGGGATAAGGCGTATGGATAGGCGCAGACCGCAAAGTGCGAATCTTGGCAGGAATCGAAGAAGTATCGAGTATCCTTTCATGCAGCCACGGATAACGCGGCATAATGGACTGCGAAGAAGTACTGGTCGGATCCAGCATGTGGTTGTAATGCCAGGCCTCATTGTACTTGCCACCTACGCGATGCAGATCAGGACCTGTGCGCTTAGACCCCCAAAGGAAAGGACGGTCGTAAATGTACTCAACCGATTTGGAGTAATCTCCATAGCGCTCTGTCTCAGAACGGAAGGGACGGATCATTTGAGAGTGGCATCCCAGGCATCCCTCGCGTATATAAATGTCACGTCCTGCCAACTCCAACGGCGTATAGGGCTTGATCAATTCGGCCTCGGCCTCGGGGGGCTTCACAAACATCATGGGCGTAATTTCCACAATACCACCTATGAGCACCACAATCAAAGAAATGATCAACATCTGTACGGGCTTGCGCTCAATCCACTTGTGCCAGTATTCTTTGCCATGAGACACATAAGGCTCCAAAGCCGGAGCTTCTACCTCTTCATCACCCACAAACTGACCTGCAGCCATCGTCTTCCACAAGTTCACCACCATGATGATTACACCGGTCAGGTAAAGCGTACCGCCAAAAGCACGCATGGCATACATGGGCAGAATCTGCGTAACCGTCTCGAGGAAGTTGGGATACGCCAGCACACCATCCGGCGTAAACTGCTTCCACATCAAAGCCTGCGTCCAGCCCGCTCCATACAGCGGAATGGCGTAGAACAAAATACCCAGCGTGCCGATCCAAAAGTGTACATTGGCCAAAGAAACCGAATGCAACTTGGTGTTGTACAATCTCGGAATCAGCCAGTACAAAACGCCAAAGGTGAGGAAGCCGTTCCAGCCAAGCGTACCTATGTGTACGTGGGCAATCGTCCAATCGGTAAAGTGGCTGATGGCATTCACCGACTTAACGGAGAGCATGGGCCCCTCAAAGGTGGACATACCATAAGCCGTAACGGCCACCACCATAAATTTCAAAATCGGGTCCTGCCGCACGCGGTCCCAGGCGCCGCGCAAAGTCAAAAGGCCATTCAGCATACCACCCCAGGAAGGAGCAATCAGCATCACGGAAAAAACCGTACCCAAAGACTGCGCCCAATCGGGCAAAGAAGTGTACAGCAAGTGGTGAGGACCTGCCCAGATGTAAATAAAAATCAAAGCCCAAAAGTGTACGATAGACAGCCGGTAAGAAAACACAGGCCGGTTCGCAGCCTTAGGCAGGAAGTAATACATCAAACCCAAATAGGGCGTCGTCAGGAAGAAAGCCACGGCATTGTGACCATACCACCATTGTACCAAAGCATCCTGTACACCGGCAAAAACCGGATAACTCTTCCAGAAACTCACCGGAATCTCCAGGTTGTTGCCAATGTGAAGCATCGTCACTGTAACCCAGGTAGCGATGTAAAACCAAATCGCTACGTAAAGGTGTTGCTCACGCCGCTTGAGAATGGTGCCAAACATGTTGATGCCAAAAGCTACCCACACCAGAGCAATGGCAATGTCTATGGGCCATTCCAATTCAGCGTATTCGTGCGAACTGGTAATGCCCAACGGCAGCGTCAAAGCAGCAGCTACGATGATCAGTTGCCAACCCCAAAAGTGAATGTTACTCAGTGCTTTACTGTACATTCTGGCCTTGAGCAAACGCTGAAGTGAAT
>WGBN01000305.1 GCA_015494245.1 Saprospiraceae bacterium
CCCGGTAGCGGATGAGCGTTTCGGTAAAAGCGTTTTGCAGGGTGAAGCTGAGGGAAGGGTTTTTCGGCAATTGATTGCCGTGCTTGCCCCAGTACTTGACGATGGCAATGTTGGAGGGGCTTCTCCAATGCACCTCCCCTTCTTCAATTTCGGAGGAAGTGAGCACCAGCTTTGGATTTTCGTAAGTCATGGATAGGTGTTTGGATACAGAGCTGTGGTATCAGAAAACTGCTTTGGCCTCTTGCAAAGTTAAGCCGTCTCGCTCAGACAACTCTTGACCAGGGCTCCCAACTTGGGTTCGGCGGCCTGAGCTACGGCGATGACTTCTTCTACGCTCACGGGCCGTATGCGTGAGAGAGGATAGCAGGCGTTGGAGACCACGGAGAAAGCCAGTACTTTCATGCCCATGTGGCGGGCGGCGATGACTTCGGGTACGGTGGACATGCCTACCAACTGCCCCCCTATGCGGTGAATCATTTCGTACTCGGCGGGGGTCTCTAAATTGGGGCCGGGCAGGGCTACATACACCCCTTCGCGCAGCGTAAGTCCCATCCATTGGGCTTTGTCGCGGGCCAGTTGCTGCAATTGAGCGTCATAGGCATCGGACATGTCGGGGAAGCGCGGGCCGAGGCGCTCGTCATTGGGGCCGCGCAGGGGGTTGTCGGGCATGAGGTTGATGTGGTCGGTGATGAGCACCAAATCTCCGGCATTGAATTTTTCGTGTACGCCTCCGGCAGCATTCGAGAGGATGACGGTTTCTGCACCCAGCAGGTGCATCAGGCGCAGGGGGAAGACGACCTCCTGCATGCTGTGCCCCTCGTAATAGTGCAGGCGCCCGGCCGTGGCAATGACCGGATGACCGTTGAGGCGCCCGAGGATGAGCTCGGATTTGTGCCCGGGAGCCGTCGCTTTGGGAAAGTGCGGAATTTTGCCGAAAGGCAGACGAATCTCCGCCTCAATTTCGCGGGCCAGGTCGTTCAGGCCGGTGCCGAGAATCAGGGCTGTGCGGACGTCAAAATCCGTTTGTTGTCTTACGTAGTCGCGGGCTTCAAGCAGTTGTTCGTAGCTCATTTTCGCTTGGGTTTGTATTTGGAGGCTTGCAAAAAGGCGTCGGAATCCTGCAAATCAATCAGCTCCTGCAGGCTGGTTTCGGGATGCCTTTTCAGGTAGCTTTCGACGATTTTCAGGCCAATCCAGTTGGCAATGCGGCCGGGCGCTTCGGGTGGCATGCCCGGTACATTGGGGCTGTAATCTACCAATTTCCGGATATCTGACCAATTGGAGGAGTAGAGCAAATCTTGGGTTACCAGGGCCGTCCAGATGTTGAGCTCATTGTCTTCTGCCCAGTCGAGCTGCTCCTGTGTGAATTCCGTGGTGATGCTGTCGGGAGCATAGGGCAGGAGCTGTTGGAGGATGTACAGTTTTTTGCCGTTGCGCAGCATGAGGTCGAGCAGGCGGTTGTCGGCGGGTTCTGGCAGGAGGTCTTCAACCAGTGGCTTCAGGGTTTTGGAAACCAGATACTCCGGAGTGTTGGTGCGGGTGAGGTAATCCGAGAAATTGGGATTGCCGAGGTTGTACGCCAGATAGGGGTAGTCGCGCCCGAGGAAGAAGTCCAACCCCACAGCGAGGTCGTTGTCACCGTAGATGAAATTGGCGATGGAGTACTCCGAGATGAAGGCAGTTACCGTCGGGGTGGTTTTTTCGGGGAAGTAGTATTTGAAAAAGCGAAATGCCTGCTCGAAATCCCGCTCATAGGGCTGCATGTCGGGGAAGACAATTTGCACGGTGTCGTACAACTTGCGCAGGGATTCGTGAGTTACGAAACCCTTGATGAAGGGGATGGGCCCCTCCGGAGCATAGCGGGGATCAGTGGCCCCGAGAATTTGGTTGAAGAACAATTCGCTGAATTTAGGGTAGCTCTGCTGCAACCGCTTCAGGCCGTTTTCGATATCGTTGGTATCTATGCTGAAGAGGTCGCGGTCGAAGCGGCGTATGTGGACTTCCATGGGGATGTCTGAGACATCGGGAATATGCTTACCTTTGTCCGGTTGGCAGGCCTGCAAAGTGACCACCAGGCCGATAAGAGTCCATAAGAGGGAGCGATTCATGAGCATTTGCGTTTAAATTTTGGATTGCTCTTATTTGTGGGGGAAATATTTTTCCGTCTGCAAAGATATAAGAAGGAGGCGCTTCAAAAGCGTTTACCGAAGCAAGAATTAAATCTCAAGCATTTAAAAACGTTAGACCTATGAAGAAATTCATTTTCTTTTTGTGCCTTTTTGCCCTGTGGACGAAAGCGGGCCATGCTCAGAGCAGTTTTCGATTTGGTTTTCAGGTGAGCCCGTCCTTTAGCTGGATGGATTCCGACGACAAGCAAATCAACAGCAACGGCAGCAACCTCGGCCTGAAGTTGGGCGCCCGCGGCGAGTTTTTCTTTGCTGAGCGTTATGCCATCGTTTCCGGTCTGGGTTTTCACTTTAATGCGGGAGGTACTATGTTGTACGAAACCGGCGGCGTTTTCTGGCCCAAGTCGGATTTGAGTTCTGAGGATTATCGCGTTTTACCGCCTGAAGTAGATTTGAAGTACTCCATTCGCTATGTGGAGGTGCCTCTGTCGCTGAAGTTGCTGACGCCCGACATTGGTCGTGACCTGAAAGCCTTTGTGGAAATTCCCGCTTTCTTTATAGGCTTCCGCTCACAGGCCCGCGGAGACATCAGCAAGGCCGGCAATCTCGATACCAATGATGAGGACATCCGCAAGGACGTCATTCCGCTCTCCCTTTCCTGGGGCGCCGGAGCCGGAGGGGAGTACATCCTGCGGGGCAGCTCGGGTGGCGATACCAACATTCTCTTTGGTGTTTTTTATCAGCAGGGTTTTACGGATGTTACCACCAACAAAGCCCTGAAGTATGTGGATGACGGTCAGGGAGGCATCAAAGAAGAGGCCGAAGATTCCAAGGCCATCATCCGGGCGATTACCATTCACCTCGGAGTGATGTTTTGAGTTTTTCTTTCCTTGCAGCGGGTGGGCAAAGCGCGCCGCCACCCGCTGCAGGGAAGGATGATTGCGATGCGATGAAAGAAAAATACCTGACACAGTTTGTCAAAGAGGCCCTGGCCGAAGATGTCGGCCCGGGAGATTTCACCTCGGAAGCCTGCATCCCTGAGGATGCGCGTTCCCATGCGCAATTGCTGGTCAAAGACGTGGGCGTCATTGCCGGCGTGGAGGTGGCGGAATTCATTTTCCGCTACTTAGACCCGCAGATGCGTTTCGAATGCCACAAGCCGGATGGCTCGGATGTGAATGAGGGCGATGTGGTCTTTGACGTTTACATGAACACCCGCGCTTTGCTCAAAGGCGAGCGCCTTTGCCTGAATACCATGCAGCGCATGAGCGGCATTGCCACTTTGAGCAACCACTTTCAGTTTGAGACGGAGGGCACGGGCGTTACGGTTTTGGATACCCGAAAGACAACGCCCCTGCTGCGCTTTCTGGAAAAATGGGCCGTCAAACTGGGTGGCAGCGAAAACTATCGCTTTGGCCTGTACGACCGCTTCATGATTAAGGACAACCACATAGACGCAGCGGGCGGCCTGGCCCGGGCTATACAACGCGTGCTCGATTTCCGGAAGGAAAAAAAACTGGAGCATCTGCCCATCACGGTAGAAGTGCGCAACCTGGAGGAATTGTTTCAAGCCTTAGACCTTGGCGGCTTCGACCGCATTCTGTTCGACAATTTTGAAACGCCCCTGCTCGCCGAAGCCGTAGAAGTCGTAGCCGGCCGCTTTGAAACCGAAGCCTCCGGAGGCATTACCGTCTTCAACGTGCGGGAGTATGCAGAAACCGGAGTGGATTACGTCTCTTCCGGAGCGCTTACTCATTCGGCTGTGCCCCTGGATTTGTCTTTGAAGGTTGTTGCTCCTATATAGGCCGCAAAAGAAGCCACAGCAAAAGCAGGCTTCCCAGTCCGACGATCCAGATTCTAAGGTCTTTTTTCCAATCGATGCTTTCGTGCTCGGGAGGTTTCATGTCTTTTGATGTTTTAATACCGAATTCTATATGTTCAGTATCCTTTATATCAAAAAACGTGCCACTCCTTTTACTTGATAACTGTTTTCTTTAAAGCGGTGTAGTATTCAATGGTGAAGCTGAGCGAGAAGGGCGGCTCTTCGATGCGTTTGCTTTGGATGTGCACGAGATAGACTTCGGCTTTTCCCGTTGACAGTTTTTTGAGCATTTCGGGGGTGAGGGTGATTTTCCCTTCTTCTGAAGGCCCTGCAATTTTGGTCGTGGCCGCTTTGTTGTTGCTGTCGGTGATGAGGACGGCGATTTGTTCGCCTTCCGGCAAATGGGCGGGCGTGAAGGAGATGTAGTTGGTTTTGTTTTTGTAGATGGTTTTGGGCAGCTCGAAATCTTGCAGATGGTCAACGCCTTCTGTAAAGCTGAAGCGATGCTCTTTGCCCTCATCGTCTGTGAGGGAGAAGAAATAGCCCTCCTTGCGCCAGTCCATGTTGTTTTCGTACTGATATTTGACGTACTTGTCTCCTACGTGGCGCTCTCCCATGCCACTGCCGAGAAACTTGACGCCCTTGGCAAAACTTTTGGGGCGGGTGTCGGTATCGTCGTTTCCCTGAAAAAAGTAGGCCTCGGCCTTGAGGTGTTTGTCGTCTTCAATGAAGCGCACAAAGAGGTTGCCGCGTATGGGCAGCTCTTCTGCCGAGGTGGATGAGGATGAGGTTTCCTCTCCGTTTTGCGGTTCATTTTGGCAGGAGAAGAGAGCGAAGATGGCGAGCAAGAGCAGAAGGTGATGTACTTTTTTCATCGTGTTGGTTTTTTTGTTAGATTTTATGAACAATGGTTCATTAAGTTTTGAGGTGACAGCACGCCCAGAGTTGAGCTAAGATCCAATGCATCTTTTATTTTTTTCCAACTCAGGCTTGATTTCAAAGTCACATAAAAATAAATGACACCATCTGACAATTGAACCGTCCTTAAAACCCGCGGGAACCCGCACAATCCGCGTCATCCGCGTTCTATCATGTCACTATTGACG
>WGBN01000306.1 GCA_015494245.1 Saprospiraceae bacterium
ACTTGGCCTCTTCATTGAGAATGCCTATTTTTGCCCCTCGTATTTAACCACTATTGGTTCACAGAGAATTTCATTTTTCACCAAATAACTTTACCATGCGTAAAATTTACCTGAAAACTGCAGTTGTGTTTGCAGTTTTGTTTCTGTTTGTCGCTGCGCTTCAGGCGCAGACGCCTATTTATACCAATGAATTCAGCGATGGCGCTTTGCCCGCAGGCTGGACTACAGATGACCTCAGCGGCCAGGGCGTCGTTTGGACCTGGTGCGGAGACCCCGACAATGCCGGTGCGGGTTGTGTCGCCAACTGGGATCTCTATGTCAACCAGCATGGCACTTTTGCTTCTACCACGGCAGCCAATGGCTTTGTCCTGGTTGACTCAGATGCTGCCGGCTCCTTACTTACCAATCACCAGTCTGTTTTGACTACTTCAGCCTTTGACTTCAGTGCAGAATCTGAAGTGTGGGTGAAGTTCGAGTCTTTGCTGGGTGTTTACGCCAATCCCACGCTGGGTTTTGTATTCCTCCAAGTGAGTACGGACGGTACCAACTGGACGAACTACGATGTCTATGACATCGCTCCGGGCAATACCGGCAATGAGCCCGGCTCTGTTCGCTGGACTTTGAACCCGCAGTTGGCCTTGATTGACATCAGCGCCGATGCTGCCGGCCAGAGCACGGTTTACCTGCGCTGGTTCTGGGAAGGTAACTACGAGTACTACTGGCTGATGGATGATTTGGAGATTTATGGAGAAGATCCTACCGCACTGTTTTTCCCGGCCAACGACCTGCGTGTAAACAGCAACTTCTTTGCCATTGCGCCTAATGCCATGTGGCCTTTATCTCAGGCTGAGACTTTCGGCTTTCTCGCCGATGTAGAAAATGTAGGTCTGGCTGATCAGACCAATGTCAATCTCAACATTACCGTTACTGACCTGGCCGACAACAGCGTGGTTTACACGGAGGATATGGCCTACGGTACCATTCCGGCGGATTCATTGGTTGAGAATATGCTTTTCCCCAATCCCGGATACATGCCTACTGATCTGACTGTTTACGAAGGGGTATATACCATCACTTCCGATTCTACGGATGAAAATCCCGACAACAACACCCAAACGTTCCAGTTTCTGATGACGGATACGCTTTTCGCTAAGGAAAACGGGGCTACGCGTCCTGTTTATCCTGCAGCAGGAAACTGGAATGCGGGAGACCCCCGTTCCTGGGCTTATGGCAATGTATTCTATGTGGTAGATGGTACGGATATGTTTGCACGGACTGTGAGCTTCAGTGTTTTAGGTGATCCTGACAATGCCGGAGAATCCATCCAGATCCGTCTGTACAAATGGGATGATGCAGATGGTGACGGAGACATCCAAAGCACGGAGCGCACTTTCCTCGGCGTGGTTGCTTATACCATGCAAGGCGATGAAGCTGTTGAAGACATCATCACCATGCCTATTACGGATGTTACGGGTGCTCCGATTGCCCTCGAAAGCAATACCCAGTATCTGGCAATCATTGAGTATGAAACATCCACTCAAACGGAAATCTGGTTTGGTGCCAGTGAGGATTTCGATTATGGCGCTATGAATTTCCGTTCAGGTGAATTGGGTGCACCGCGTTACGCAGGTGCTCTGGGTATTGCCGGTTCACTGGCCGATGAGACTTACAGTACACTTGGTTTTGGCTTTGATATCGTACCGGTTGTGCGCCTCAGTATTGGCAGCGCATTGGGCGTAGGTACTACGAACATCCTCAGCGAAGACAACAAAGTCTCTGTTTTCCCCAACCCCGCTACGGATAAAGTCAACCTCAGCATGCAGCTGACGCAGAACTTCGATCAGGTGCAAGTGAGCTTGCTCGACTTGAGTGGAAAAATTTTGGAAACCCGCAGTTTGCAAAACGTACAAGAAGCTACGGAAACCTTCCGCGTTTCTGAATTGCCCGCAGGTTCTTACATCCTGCAAATCAACACGGAAGCCGGCAACCGCAATGTGCCGTTCCAGGTTGTTAAGTAAAAGATGGATATGGAGGTGGGGGGCAAGCCCGCCTCCATCATCTTTTGTTCCACTTTTCTACGCGGAGGCGATAGGTATGCTCGTCTATGGGCCAGGCGTCCGGTGAAAAGTTTGATTCCACTTTCTCCTCCACCTCTTTCAGCAATAAGTCCGGAAAGAAATCCAATCCTGTGAGTGCTTCCACAGAATCTACGCTCATGGCATAGTGCTGCAAGGGCTCCCCGCTTACTGCATTGGGGATGACAAATCCGATAGCTTCTTCCCTCTCCGGAGCCAACAGCACCCTGAAGAATGCTTTGGGCACGGCTACCCCGTTTTTACCTATGCGTTTGGGGTTGGAGTCGTAAAGGGGGCCGACGACCACGTACAGCTCACCCTTTTGTTTTGCCCAGCGCCGGGCATCTTGTTCCAATTCCCGCCATATACCTCCGTTGAAGGTGTGTTCCTGAGGTGCGATATTGCTCATCAGAAAAGTCTCTGACATGGCCTCCGTGCTGAAGGTGCGGTCCCCTGCGGGCAGCAAATGCCCTCTGTCATAGCCCGAGCGGCGATAGTCCTCCGGACTGGCAGAGCCGGTAGAGACATCCCGGTCGGGCCGATAATCATCTGTGCGCTTAACGTGGCGCGCACGCAAACCTGAGGCCGTCAAATGATAAGCTACCCAACGGGCCGTTTCCTTGTCTTCGTCATAGCAAAGTGAGTAATAGCGATGATGGATGAGGGCACAGGGCTTCTCCCCTGCTGCACTTGCCGGCAGGTAAAAACGCTCTTGCGGGGGCTCTTCAGAGACAGCCGTTTGAGCCCGCCCTCGCCCCAGACGATAGACGGCCAGCAAGAGCACGAGGATCAACCC
>WGBN01000307.1 GCA_015494245.1 Saprospiraceae bacterium
CATTTGTACTATGCCTCTGCGAATGGGAGCCGTCAGCTCGAGTTTCAAAATCAGCGTGTCGCCGGGCTTGACCATTTTTTTGAACTTAAACTGATTGACTTTTAAAAAATAAGTGTCCCAATTTCCCTTATCCGGCATGCCGGCCAGAGCCAGAACTCCGCCGGTTTGTGCCAAAGCCTCGATTTGCAGCACTCCGGGGAAAACGGGATTGTCCGGAAAATGCCCCTGGAAGAAGGCTTCATTCATGGTAACGTTTTTCACCCCCACAACGTGGTGGTCGGACATCTCTATAATCTTATCCACCAACAACATGGGGTAGCGGTGGGGCAAGAGCTCCATGATCTCGCAGGTGTCGTACAGCGGCCTGGCATTGGGGTCGTATTTGGGTACGCCCCTCGTGCGGCGCTGGGCCACATACTTTTCCTTCAACAACTTGGCAAACTCCACATTGGAAAAATGCCCGGGCTTGGTCGCCACGATTTTGCCTTGAATGGGCACGCCCACCAGGGCGAGGTCTCCCAACACATCCAACAGCTTATGGCGCGCGGGCTCATTGTCGAACAGCAGTTTGGTGGTATTCAACACACCTGCCTCATCAACTTTAAGCCCCTGATACTCCACACCCAGCTTTTCAGCCAGGGCATTCAACTCTTCCTCGCTGACGGGGCGGTCGGCAATGACGACGGCATTGTCCAAATCGCCGCCCTTGATGAGCCCTTGCGAAGCCAGGGTCTCCACCTCGTGCAAAAAGACAAAGGTGCGCGCAGGCGCTATTTCTTTCTCGAAATCCTCCAGCGAAGAGAGCGAGGCAAACTGCTGGCCCAGCACAGGTGAGTTGAAATCCACCAAAGTGGTAATCTCAAATTTGCCGGAAGGCAAAGCCAAAAGCTCCGTTCCCGTAACCTCATCTTTGTAGGATATGGGCTCCTCAATTTCAAAGACCTCCCGCTCCTTGTCCTGCTCTTCGATGCCGGCCTCCCGGATGGCCTCCACCACGAGGCGGGCGCTGCCATCGAGAATGGGCGCCTCGGGCCCATCCATGATGATGAGCACATTGTCCAGGTCCATACCGCGCAAGGCCGCCAAAACGTGCTCGACGGTATGCACCTGAGCCTCACCCTGACGAAGGGTCGTTCCCCTGTTTGTAGAAACCACCTGACTGACATCGGCCTTGATGACCGGCTGGCCCTCGAGGTCTAAGCGCTGAAAGCGAAAGCCATGCATGGGGGGCGCAGGCTGAAGCGTCATGCGCACAGGACGACCCGTGTGCAGGCCCACGCCTTCGAGCGTAATTTCTTTTTGTATGGTTTTTTGTTTCATTGAACGAGCTGTTCTTTTAGTAGGAATGATATTTTCACTGCTTCGCTTTCCACTTTTTCACGAGCTCGGGCAGTTGTTTAAAGACCGCATAAGAACGCAAAAACTGACGATATGGAATAGCGGGTGAGCCATACCAGGCAGAGCCTTCTTCTTTGATGGGGCCGGCCACGCCGCTCTGCGCCTGGATTTTCACCCCATCGGCCACGCGAATGTGTCCCACAAAGCCCACCTGCCCGCCGATTTGCGCGCGGCTGCCGATCTGCGTACTGCCCGCAATGCCCGTCTGGGCAGCGATGACGGTATGCTCGCCAATCTTCACATTGTGGGCGACCTGAATGAGGTTGTCCAACTTCACGCCTTTTTGGATGAGGGTAGCTCCCATGGTAGCGCGATCAATCACCGTATTGGCGCCAATCTCCACATCGTCTTCCAGCTCTACATAGCCCAGCTGAGGTACCTTGCGATAGCTGCCGTCTTCCTGAGGAGCGAAGCCAAAGCCGTCGCTGCCAATGACGGCATTCGAGTGCAAAATGCAGCGCCGCCCAATGCGACAATCCCTGTACACCCGCACGCCGGCATGCAGGACACTGTCTTCGCCCACTGCCGCATTTTCGCCCACATACACCTGTGCAATCAGACGGGCGCCCTTTGCGATACGCGCGCCACGCTCCACAACCACAAAGGGGCCGATGTAAGCCCCCTCCTCCACTACGGCCTCGGGATGCACCTCCGCGCGTTCCGAAATGCCGCTCATGCTGCGCTTCTGCTCCTCGCCAAAACGCTCCAGCAAAAAGGCCAGGGCCGCATACACATCAGGCACCCGAATCAAAGTTGCCTTCACCGGCTTGCGCAATTCAAAATCTTCGGCCACCAACACGGCCGTAGCGGTAGTGGTGTAGAGGTGTTCTTCGTATTTGGGATTTGCCAAAAAGGAAATGCTGCCGGCGCCTCCCTCCTCAATGCGGGAGGGTCTGTCAATCAATGCGTCGGGATTTCCTTCTACGCGGCCATGTAACATTTGGGCCAATTGGCCAACCGTGATTTGCATAGCCGCAAAGTTAGCAAAGAATTTTTTCTGTGGCTTTCGCCAAATGCAAAAAGGCCGAACTCAGAAAAAGGAGGGATAGCCCCAAAGAATTTTCTTCAGCAAATTGTGCTGCATGAGCATCAGGTCCTGCCCGTTCCAGTCCACGTGATAGCGCTCCACGACGGCAACGGTACCATCGGGCCGAGGGTCCACCTCGGTCTCTATGGGGAAAAGGCGCAAAACGGTTTCCTTCCCTCCCTCGTCGCGAATGGTAATCACGGCAAAGGGCAAACTGCTCAGGATGGACTTCTTTTTCTCCTCTTTTAAAGCATTCTCATAAGACTCGGCGCCTATTTGGCGAAAGCCCTGTAAATAATGCTCTACAACAGAGTGATTGAGTGGCTTGTCAATGCGGGGCGTAAAGTCGTAAAAGGGGCGCAGCTCATACTGCCCGTCACTCTTTTTTTCCAGCACAAAAGACTGGTTTTGCTGTTTGGGGTATTCGATGCTCACATAAGTAATCTGAGCGGGCTCTTCCCGAATGACCGTCTTGTCGCGCCAGTCGTCGCCGCGAAGCATGAACTGCCCGACAATGCTTCCCCTGATGGAGGGATTATACACCACATAGGGATGCTCGGAATTTTCCATAATCGCGTAAGTGCCGACGCCATCGGCCGTAGAAGAGCCGAGGTAATAGGCTTTGAGCTTGTTGTCTTTGCGGTCGTAAAGCTCCACTTTGATGCCCCTGGTGGCCAGGTCATTTACCATGGTAGGGATGGCGGCCTTGGCGGGCAAATAGTAAATTTCAAGGCGTTGGATGGTGTGCAAAAGTTCTTTCATCACGTGCGGATTGGCGGGGTATTTCCCCTGGTAAATCCAGCCTTTGCCGGAGCGTTCAAGCGTAGTGGTATTCCCCCTGCGGTCGGCGATAAAAATCTTGTGCACCTTGCCGATGTCGGGCGTGGCAAAAGCCCTTTCCCAGCTGTCGGAGCTTTTTTTCTCTCCGGCTGTCGCCAAATACCAGGCCGTAGCAGAGCCGAGTATCAAAAAGAGCGCCAGCAATATGATGTTTTGCTTCTTCATGTTTTTGCTTTTTGGTGGATTAAATGCTCTCCGTTTGCAAAAGTACCCAAATCTCGAGGGTAAGACACATAGTACCTGCGACTTCCACTATTCACTTCAATGATTCATTCTCCATTCTTTCTTTTTACCACGGAGTTCACGGGGTTCACGGAGAAGTACACGGAGAGGTCATTCTCCATTTTCCATTTTTCATTCTAAAAGGCCGGCTCGGGGATCTTACTTCGGTAGCCCAAATCAAAAATCGTTAATCGACACCTGCCTGCCGGTGAGTGAGCAGGGCCTAACTCCGGTGCCCCGGCAGCAGGCAGGTTCCTTGTTCGATATTCAAAAGAGGCCAGCTCAGGGGCAGCTCAGGGCAACGCTTTGCGAGAAATAAAAACGTGACGAGCATGGCAATCATAGTCCAACCATGCTTGGATACGGACTCCTTAGCGTCTTTGCGCCTTCGCGAGAAATTCTAAAAGGCCGGCTCGGGGATCCTCCTTGCGTCGGCTCCCCGATCCTTTCGTTAGGTCATTTCTCATTTTCCATTTTCCATTCGCCATTCTCAACTATCTTGCATACCTTCTCTTCCTCAAATAGTGATAGCCCATTCCAAAGAGCAACAGGAAGAGCAGGGGCAGCAGGATGTTGAGCACCTGCCAATAGGTTTTTTCTTTGCGGGCGCGCACCTGGTCGAGCAAGCGCAATTTGACTTCTTTGCCGCGGGCCTGCATGACGCCGGCCTCGTCCATGAGGTACTCTATGCTGTTGAGCAGGAAGTCTTTGTTGGCGTACATATTGCGCTCGTAGCGGTTGTAGCCCAGCGGCATGGTGGTGTGATTTTCCCTGTCCACAATGAAGTTGTAGGCCACATCGCCATCGGCCACCACCAACATGCGGGTAGGCACGCTCTCTTTTTTGAAGGTCATACCCAACTCTTTGAGTCCCTCTTCCATGCTTTTGCTCAGCCTGTTTTCGTACAAAGAGGGGAAGGTACCTTCCAGCAAGACGGCGAGGGGCAGATGCGATTCCTTAAAGTTTTCGGGTCTGGGCTCGTGATGTAGCGATTTAAAAGTAACGTAAGCCGGAGAAAACTGTTCGCGACTGTACTTAGAGCTGGACAGCAAAATGGTCTTTTTCACCGGCGTCTTGGTGCGGATGGTATCCAAGCGGTTGGCGAAAAAGAAATTTACCCCGTCCACACCTTTGACGATGGGATGGTCTATCTCCGGCACGGAAACCGGATGGTAAACCCACTTGAAGAGTTCGATTTGTGGCTTGCCATTTTGCGAGCCTATCACCTGCGGGATTTTTGAACAGCGCAAATCCTGCACCAGAGAGGGTTGTATGCGGGCGCCGTATTTAAAGAGCAGGTCATCGAGCTTGAGGTCCAGCTCCGGCGGCACGAAGCCCTCTCTGCCGGCCAGGCTGTCGAGGGTAATGGCCAGCTTATCGAGGAGGAATATTACTTTGCCGCCGTTCATCACGTACTGGTCCAGCTTGAATTTGTCTTTTTCGGAAAAGGGCTGTGTGGGCTTGGCAATGATGAGCAGGGAGATTTCGGAGGGGATGGCATAGGTGCTGTCCATGGTAAAGCGTCCCACATCGTAGTAAGTGCGCAGAGAGGCTCTGAGGTCTTTGGTTTGCAGGTCGTCCAGTTCGCCGTGGCCGGAAGTAAAGGCGACTATGGCGCGGGTCGGGCGCCGGAGTTTCATGATGGCATTGGCGAATTTGTACTCCAGCAGGCTGATGGAGTTGTTGAGCACCAGGTCCTGGTCGCGCCCCCGCTGCTCTTCGAGCAGGCTGACCGGGATGGAGCGCCCTTTGTAGTAAAAGATGGCGTAGGGATAGATGAGTTTTTCTTCACCACCTTCCACTGTGCGCAGGCGAAAAGTGACGGGCAAGATGCCGGCTTCTTCCAATTGTTTGCGGCGGGCGTTGATCTCCTCCACACTGCCGGCCGAGGGGTCTTCAAACTCGTATTCAATGTAGCCCGACCAGGAGCGGAAGTCGTCCAACATCTCGCGGGTGGCTTTTTGCAAGCGCTTGAAGCCTGCGGGAAACTCGCCTTCCAACAATACGCGCACATAAACCACTTCATCCAAGTCTTTCAGCAACTTGCGCGTAGAAGGGGTAATGGTAAAGCGCTTGTCTTCCGTGAGGTCCCACTTAAAGAAGAAGGCATTTCCGAGGATGTTGAGGAAGATGAGGATGAGTGCCAACATCCCCGTGCTAAACCATGCTTGTGCTTTTTTACTTTTCCACATAAGTCGTCATAGGAGGCTTACCACTTTCTGCGCTCCAACGACAGCCGCGTCAGAGCGAGGAAGAAAATGATGACCGAAAAATAATACAGCAAATCGCGGCTGTCCACCACGCCTTTGCTGATGGAGGCGTAGTGGTAATCTATGCCGAGCATCTGCACCAGATCGTCGCCCTTGCCGACAAAGACGGGGAGTTTGCTGAAAAAGTAAAAGCCCCAGTGCATCAAAAAGCTCAAAAACACGGCGAGGAGAAAGGCGATGATCTGATTGTTGGTAAGGCTGGAAGCCAGCAGTCCAATGGAGACAAAGATGGCGGCCAGCAGCAAAAGTCCGATGTAAGAGCCCGCAATGGCGCCCGAGTCGAGATTGCCTTTGGGGTCGCCCAACTGGTATTCGGTATAGTAGTACAGCAGCGTGGGCAGCAGGGCAAAGGCCACCAGGCTCAGGTCGGCCAAAAATTTTCCGAGGATGATTTGATTTTCCGACACCGGTTTGGAGACCAGCAATTCGAGGGTGCCTGTCTGTTGCTCTTCAGCAAATGAGCGCATGGTGATGGCGGGAATCAAAAACAAAAAGATCATGGGTGCCAGATCAAACAGAGGGCTCAGGGTCGCGTAGGGGTATTCCAGCAGGCTGGTGTCGGGAAAGACCCAGAGGGCCAGCCCCATGATCAGCAAAAAGACGCCGATGACGACATAGCCGATCAGCGAGCTGAAAAAAGCGTTGAGTTCTTTTTTATAGATGCTTAGCATCGCTCATTTTTTTGCGTTCCCTTCGGTCAATTGGTGGAAGACGTTTTCCAGTTCTATGGTTTCCTGATGCAGCTCGATGAGTCTCCACTTTTTTTGCACGGCCAGGGCGAAGACTTCTTCCCTCAGATCGCTTTCGCAAACGAGGCGATAGCGCAGGGCATCCAGGGCGTTCACCTTTTGCACGCCCTTCAGGGCCTGCAGAGCAGCGGGTTCTACAGCCCCCGCAAAGCCCACGGTGATGAGCACCTGATTGGCGCTTTTACTCTTGAGTTGCTCAATGGGTGCATCGGCCACCAGGCGGCCGCGGTTGATGACCAGCACGCGCCGGCAAAGCGCCTCCACCTCCTGCATGACGTGAGAAGAAAAGAGTACGGTCTTCTCCTCCCCTACCTTGCGAATCAACTCGCGTATCTCCACAATTTGGTTGGGGTCCAGTCCCGAGGTAGGTTCGTCCAAAATCAGCACTTCGGGATCGTGCATCAGGGCTTGCGCCAAACCTACGCGCTGGCGATAGCCCTTAGACAAGGCTCCGATCAACTTGCCCTGCTCCCGCTCCAGGCCGGTCAGTTCGATCATCTCATCAATGCGCTGCTTCGGGCGCCGTATGCCGTGCAAACCCGCTACAAAAGACAGGTATTCGCGCACGTACATCTCGCGGTACAAAGGATTGTGCTCCGGTAAGTAACCAATGCGCCGGCGCACTTCCATAGGGCTTTCCTCCACATCATAACCCGCCACCAAAGCCTTGCCGGAAGTCGGCAGGATATAAGTCGTGAGAATCTTCATGCTCGTCGTCTTCCCCGCACCATTGGGCCCGAGAAAACCAACGATCTCGCCCGACTTGAGCTCAAAGCTCAGATCATCAACGGCCTTCTGAGGCCCATACTCCTTGGTAAGATGTTGAACGACTATGGACATTTTTTCTTCGCTAAGGGGCCGCAAGATAATTAAAAATGGAGAATGGAGAATGACC